>QIDN01000427.1 GCA_003229345.1 Nitrospirota bacterium
CTTCGTGTTCGATCGGGTTCTGCGTGGCGAACACGAGGAACGGTTGGTCCAGCGTGTAGGTTTCCGCGCCGACGGTGACTTGCTGTTCCTGCATGGCTTGAAGCAGGGCCGCTTGCGTCTTGGGCGGGGTGCGGTTGATCTCGTCCGCCAGAATGATGTTCGCAAAGATCGGGCCTTTGATGAACCGGAACTCGCGGTGCTTGGTGGCCTGGTCTTCGTACAGAATTTCCGTGCCGGTGATGTCCGACGGCATCAGGTCGGGCGTAAATTGAATCCGGCTGAACTTGAGGTCGAGGATTTTCGCGAGGGAGCTGACCAGTAATGTTTTCGCGAGGCCGGGAACGCCGACGAACAGGCAGTGCCCGCGCGCGAACAGGGCGACCAGTAAATCCTCGATCACCTTATCTTGCCCGATGATCACCTTGTGGATTTCGCGGGTGACTTTCTCCTTGGCTTCCAGCAGTTCCTTCGCCAGTTCCAAGTCCTGCGCTGATGTCTCGGTCGGCATAAGAATCCTTTACTATTCGATGGATAGATGCTCAGTTGCAAAGGCTTGAGTCAGCTTAAGCCAAGCTCAGTTTAATCTATTTTATATAGCTATACAACACTCCCTGCTGTTCCTTCTTTTTGGTTTGTCCCAGCGCCGCGTAGATATTGATGAGGCGGGAATGCACCAGAGGATTGAACGGGTTGATGCGCACCGCTTTCTGAAAAAATTCCTCGGCGGCGGCGTAATCTTTTTTCATATAAAACAATTCACCGAGGTGGGTCAGGGTGGTGGCGAACTGCGGATAGTAATTCAAACTTTTGCGGAGCAGGGCTTCCGATTGGGTGTAATCTTTTTGCAGGAGATAGGTGCCGGCCAGTTTATTGTTCAGAATGGGGGATAGCATTTTCGATGCGTCGATGGCTTTTTTGTATTCGATGATGGCGGCCGGGATGTACTGGCGGGATTTCAGGATATCACCGAGCATTGTAAGATCGTGCGCCCGTTGGTTACCCGCTTCCTGCAAGGCGGCTTCTTTGGCCGAGTCGTTTTCACCTGGCGAGCGATGGTTTTTGAAACGGAATTTCAGCACGGTCAGGCCGGGAATGGTTTTCAATTGACGGCCATCCATGTGTTTTTTCCAATCGATCTGGAATTCATTCAGGCCTTTGCCAACGGCGTCTTCCAACGCCATTTCAAACGGCGTGCCTTCCGCCAGGGAGGCCGCCAGTTGAGCCAGAACGGTTTCGCCGTTTTGTTGCACCATGTAGTCGACCATGGTGGCGACTTCGGCATAAGCCAGTTGGACGTCCTCCGCATTCTTGAGTTTGGCGAGAGACGGCATCATGTCTTCCAGCGCGACCATGTAATCGTTGGCCAGTCCATCGGCCAGAATGGTTTCCATGATGGGAGTCATGTAATCGGCTTCTTGTCGCCAGCGGGTTTCCAGATATTTGGCAATGCCTTCGTGAAGCCATAGCGGCGCATTGTTGTAGCTTTTACTGCTGAGCAGGTAATGCGTGTACTCATGGCTCAGCGTGTCCATCCAGTTGTAGCCGCGCACCAGGGAGCCGGGGGAGATCATCATGATGCGGTTGTACTTGCAGAGGGCCACTGTTCCCGAGGTTACGATATCTTTCAGTGTGAGCGGTGAGATGCGGGCGAAGGGGATGCGGTCGGGATAAATTTCGACCCGCACCTTTTGCTTCGGGAAGTATCCCAGAATTTTGCCCAGCACCTGATAGGATTTCTCCAGCGCTTCTATCGCATAAGGAATGAGCACCTGGTCGGGGCCGTCGATATAATGGAAAGTGAAATGCTCCGATTCCTGCGTGACGAACACGGAGGTGGCCTCGCGGGTGTTGCTGACCAGAGTTTTGAATTCCCTGACGGTATGGTATTGGTCGTCAACGGTTTCCAGAATCTTCCACGCCTTTTCGTAATTCCCTTTGTAGAATTCGACTCGTGCGTTGAGAAAATGGACGTCCCCTGAGTTCGGATATCGTTTGAGGAGTTTTTGCGTGACTGCGTCAGCTTCCTCGAATCGCCATTGATCGATCAGTAGATAACCTTCAGTGACTTCGGCTTGCAGATCGGCCCGTGCAAAACCGTGGAAAGCGGACAGCAAAGCCAGGGTCCCGCCCACCATTAGGATTTGTTTCAGCAAGCGGTTCATTTCACCAGTTCCTTGTAGTATTCGCCCACCAGACGTTCGTATTGTTTGGGATATTGATTTTTCATGGCTTCTAAAATGTCCTCCCGGAACTGACCGGGCACTTTGTATTGATCTTCCGTGGGCAGATTGACTTTTTCCTGTTGCATGCGCGTGGACCGGCCGCCGCGCTTGTTGTCCGGAGATTGCCCCTGGCCGAGACGAAGCGTCCGTTGACTCCGCGACCGGCTGGGTCGCTGGCTGGCTTCTTTCAGCTGGTCCAGCATTTCCCGGGTCTCCGAAAGCTGGCGCAGAGCCTGGTTTTCCGATTCGATACTTTCCGGGATTTGGCTCTTTTGCAGTCGTTTTTCCGCTGATTTCATGTGCCGCCCGCTCGAATTCATTTTACGCGACAGCATGGGACTGATCATGGGATTGTCTTGATTCATCTCGCGGAACATCTGGGATAACTCTTCCGATTGTTGCCGCAAGCTTTTTTGCTCGCTGGACATTTTTTGCATGTCCTGCCTGTTTTTTTCAGAGATGAGATTTTGGTAATCCTGTTTGATGTCGCGCATCATCGTTCCCAGCTTCTTGGAAATTTCGCTGTTGATTTGAGCGATGGTTATCAGGTCGACCTTCATTTGATCCAGGAGTTCAGGATTCAGTTTTCGTGAAATGCGGAAATGGTTTTGCCACCGGAGGACTTCAGGGTAGGTGTTCTTAAACAGAGCGCTGAATTCGAACAGGTCCATCAGTTCGGTGAATTCTTCCAGTTTGTTATATTTTTCCAAAAGCTCAGGCAGATAATTTTTGTAGCCGTAAAACATTTTCATCTGAAGCGTCTGCTGTTGTTCGATATTGGCGGACAATTGCTCGCGGGCCTTATTGAGCTTCGTGAAGTTGCTCCGGAGCTTTGATTTGCCGACGGAGTCCAGGGTGTTCTGATTTAGTTTTTGAATTCGCTCGCTGATTTTCGCCTGCTGGTCCATCAGTTCGATGAGCTTTTTCATATCCGGGTGGCTGCCCAGAAGTCGTTCGTCTTTATGCAGGATGCTGAGAATGCTTTGCACATCCTTCCGCAGGTCCGCGAAGAATTGCTCCAAACGATTTTCAAACTTTTCCGATTGCTTGGAGCGCAGAGTTTTGTTTAATTGCGTGGTTTGGCCGAGAAGGTCCTTCTGGTCCTCTTCCAGCTTGCCGATTTTTTCCAGCGCCTCGTCCAGTTTTTTCATGATTTCCATATCCACCATGTTTTCCTGGCTGGCGTCCATATCCTCCAACTGTTCGGAAAATGCCCGGAGGTCGTCTGACAATTTTTCAAGCTCCTCCATGGCCTCGTCGATTTTCCCCTGGTTGACCAGATCCATCAATTTTTCCAGCGAGGCGGAGAAGGAATCCATATTGAGGCTTTCAAAAGAGTTGGGATTGAGAAACTCATCGGACAAGCCCTGGTTCTGCCGCGCCAGTTGCTCCATGATTTGCTGAAGCGTTTCCTTGATCTTGGCGAGGGCTTTCTTGAATTGGGGAGTGTTGGCTTTACCCTTTTTGTCCTTGGCCTTTTGGAACTCCTCTCTCAGGGATTCCGTCAGCTCGGTCAGAGCTTGATTGAGATTCAACGCCTGTTCCATCCGCTCCCGGTTGAGAATTTTGATGAGGAAAAGTATATCCCGCTCCAAGTGAGTAGTGAGGCGCGCATGGATGGATTCCAGCGGCGGGAAGTTGAGGCCGATAGGGGTCGCCTTGATCAGGGCATTGGTGAGCCGGTTCATGGCTTCAATCTGGTCCTGGCGGATTGCATTGAATCCGGCAATGATATTGCCCAACAGGACCAGGTAAGGCTGAGGAAACGATTCGATATCCTTAGCCTGGTTTTCGATGATTTGGGCGAGACCAATAATTTCGATCAACTGGTTGCTACTGGAAGCCAGAACCTGCTTGAGTTTTGCCATGCCCTCCCGCGAACTTTTCATATCGGTAATGTCCGTCACCAGACTTACCGCGAGCAGGGTGACCATTTTATCGATCAACTGTTCCTGCAATGCCAAAAGGTCTTGCCGCTTTTTTTGCTCGTCGAATACATCAAACGAAAACACCTCGGATTGGCTGGTATTGGGACCGAAGACATTATCGTTGTCCTCGATTTCGAGATAGTAATGCACCCGGTCACCGGGCCTGAAATCCATGGTGCTGAGTTCCCATGTATACCCGCCCTTTGCAGTTTTTTGGGCGCCCTTGATCCTTTTGATGGTTTTCCGGTGAATATGGCCTTCGACATCAATCACCAGATCGATTTTATGGATGCCGAAATCATCCTCCCCTTCGTAGAATAACTGGATTTTGTTGGACAGGTAGTAGACGGGTTTAGGATTGGCTAGAAAAATAATAATTCTCGGCGCCTTATCCTTCGTAAGCGTTATCGGATATTTCTCAGCGAGCAGAGCTTTTTTGCCAAGCGGAGATTTGAGACGAAACTGATAAAAACCCGGTTCTTCAACGATGAATTGCCCCTCCATGCCGGTTTTATTTTGAACGGTCATGGCAAGATTATCCTTGCCGTTGAGTACCAGCGAAGCGCCTTCGATGGGAACACTCACATTTCCCTTCAGAAGAATCTCGGTTCCGGGAAGCGCCACGACTTTGCCGTCCGACGGGTTATGGGTCACTGACTTCTTTCGGGTATAAGCCGGAAAATTGAACGTCAGGTCCAGGTGGTCGATGGAATATTGAATTTCTTTTTCTGGAATTGTCGATGTCTGATCTGATGAGTCGGGACTTGGCACCACTTGGGCCAGAGCCGGGGGGTGAACCCAACGATCATAACCTCGCGTCATAAAATCCGGCAGGAGCAGGGCCACCGTTAACGCGATCAGAAAAATACCCGCGGTCCATTGTCCGCTTTGGAACAGTGGGGTCCGGGAGACAATTTCGTTAACCTCGAGAGTTTGGATGCGCTGACCGGTTCTTCGGAGCAACTCCCGAATCATGTCCTCCGACAGGCCGGTTTTGGTTAGGGATGATTCACTCAGATTAGGTTCCAACTGAACCGAACTGACCAGGGAGTTGTTGAGCCCTTCGACCCTATTTTCAACCCACAGGGCGGTTTGATGGAGGGGAGCTTTGGAGAAGAGACCCTGGATCAGCAGAAAGATCAGTCCGATCACCAGAAGGGCGGCCCATATTATAAGAAACGGAACCAGAAGAGGGCGGGGGTTGTTGGAGAAATAGGCGAACAGGTTGCCAATCAATGCGCCAGCGAGTGCCAACGTCAGAAACTGCAATATCCCCTGAATCAGGCGGATGCCTTTCCGTCTCTTGTGGACACGGTTCAGAAAATTTTTGATTGTGGTTGAGGAATCCATGGGCCCAAAACTCTTGAGTTACTTAAGGATATTTTATTACATCCCAAGTGGCTTTTCCCCATAAAAGGGAGGATAAAAAGCAGAGGCGGGAAACAGGAATTTTTGACCGGACGAACGGGCGCTAGAACTTTAAGAGCCTAGATTCAAGGTTTTAGGGGTGACGCGACCGGTAGCGGCTCTCAAGCCGTACCGGGATCGTTGTTGCCTTTAGAAGCGTTTTCTTTCAAAAAGGGCCCAAAGAGTTCAATGGGAAGCGGGAAAAATGTTGCGGTGGCTTTATCTGTCGAAATGTCCAGCATGGTTTGAAGGAAACGTAACTGCAAAGCCGGAGGATGCTGATTGATGATGTCCGCCGCTTCGCCGATTTTTGCCGCCGCTTCGAATTCGCCGAGGGAATGAATGACCTTGGCGCGCCGTTCCCGTTCCGCCTCCGCCTGCTTGGCCAGCGCCCGCTGCATTTCCTGCGGCAGGTCGACGTTTTTTACTTCCACGTTGGCGACCTTAACGCCCCACGGTTCCGTCTGGTCGTCGATCACTTTCTGCAGGTGGTTGTTGATTTCATCCCGCTTCGATAACAGGTCGTCGAGCTGGCTTTGACCCAGAATACTGCGCAGGGTGGTCTGGCAGATTTGGGAGGTGGCGTACAGGAAATCCTCCACTTCGATGATGGCTTTGCGGGGGTCGATCACCCGGAAATAGACCACCGCGTTGACTTTAACCGTTACGTTATCCTTGGTGATGATGTCCTGCGGGGGCACGTCCATAACCACGGTGCGTAGGCTGACTTTGACCATTTTTTGGATGCCGGGGAAGACAATGATGATACC
>QIDN01000377.1 GCA_003229345.1 Nitrospirota bacterium
GGTGCAGGAGCCGAGCGGATAGAAATTGCTGTCGATGCTGAAATTCCATTGTGAGAGCCGCGTGAAATGGCGCACCACGTCGAGTTCGGTCAACTCCGGCAGGTGGTCAATGGCACCGCGGATTTCATCCGGCGGCAGCAGGGTTTCGAGATCGGGATCGGGTATCGCGCTGGACGGCAGGGAATAGGCTTTCCGGCCGGGCGAACCGAGGTCGAACAGCGCCGGTTCGTCGAAGATCAAACCTTTAATGCCGGGGCGTGGAGCGGATTTTTGTGCCATAGGAATAGAGCCCTTATATGATGAACAAATTTATACCGGACGAAACTTTTATTCGACCGGTTCGGCCTCATCGGCCAGCATCACCGGGACGTCGTCGCGGATCGGGTATTTCAGCTTGCAGACCGGGCAGACCAGCCCGTCTTCTTCCGGCGTGAGGGTGAGCTCCCCCTTGCATTTGGGGCAGGCCAGAATTTCCAATAGCTCTTTGTCAAAACTCATATCCGGGTTTCCTTATCAAGCGGTGCGTGCGTTCATGTGATCCTGCGCGCTTTTTTGCACGGCTGAAAAAACGTCTTCCACCGTGATGGCGGTCATGCATTCGATCTGCGTCGGGCAACTGTGCTTGTGGCAGAAACTGCAGGGTTGAAGTTTGACGACCACTTCATGATTACTGCCATGCGGACGACTGTACACCGGATTGGTCGGACCGAACAGCGTGACTGTCGGTACCCCCTGCGCCGCCGACAGGTGCATCGGCCCGGTATCGCATCCGATGCACAAACTCATCCGCTTGAGCATGGCAATCGATTCATGCATCGTATTTTTGGGAGACACCCAATGTTTCTCTTTCATCAGGGTGGAAAGTTTTTGTACCGATTCTTCCTCACCGGGGCCCCAGGTGAACAGGACATTGAATCCCAGTTCCTGAGTGATGCGGTCTCCCAGTTGGGCGAACCGTTCCATCGGCCAGCGCTTGGTGGGGAATCCGACTCCATGGTGAATGGCGACGATAGGCTTCGCCGATAATTCCGGGTTGGTTTTCCAATACGCTTCGATATGCGCTTCAGCGGTTTCGGGAACCACCAGCGGGAATTCACTGGACACCGTTTTGGCGCCCAGTGCCTGGATCATCGCCAGATACCGGTCGACGACATGGACTTTCTTTCCCATAAAGGGAATTTTTTCGTGAGTGAACCAGGCGCTGGGACGTTCCCGGCAATCGTGTTTATCGAATCCGATAACGCGCGGGGCCTGGGTGAGAAAAGCGATGACGCCGGTTTTGATCAATCCCTGCATGTCGATGACCAGATCGAAGCGGCCCCGGATTCGTTTGAGGCTAGCCTTGAATTCCCGCCAGCTTTGCAGGTTCCAATGCCGCCGCCAGTGGCGGATGCGCACCACGATCAACTCGTCCAGATCCGGGTTGTTGTACAAGAGGTCCTTGCACTTTTCCTCGACGATCCACGCGATGCGAGCTTTCGGATACAGTTGGCGCAGGGTTCTTAACGCGGGCAGAGCGTGGATGATATCCCCCAGTGAACTGAGTTTGATCAGCAGAATATTTTGCGGGGGTTGGTTCATGTCAGCGGTGCGGGGCTTGAAATCATATGAAGGAAACAGCGACCGGTAAAGCCGGCAGAACAGAATTCCTATAATGGTACCACACAAAGCTCCTGCCAGAATATCGGAAGGGTAATGGACGCCGAAGTACACACGGGTCAAACTGCCCAGAATCGCCAAAGGAAAGACCACCCAGCCCGATCCTCTGAAAAACAGAGCCGCTACCGTGGCGAGAACGAACAGGTTGCCGGCCTGAATAGAGGGCATCGAAAAAGAATGAGTGCAGGAGATACCATTCAGGATACCCAGGACATGGCAGGGGCGGGTCCGGGCGAACAGGGGTTTCAGGATTTGGTGGGCAAGAAAATCGTTGGCCAAAGTTGCCAGGATAGCCACGATGACAAACCAGAGGCCTTGTTTTTTTCTTAACACCAAAAGGGCGGCCACAGCGGCGATTGCAGGAATCGGGTAAATATTTTTATCGGTGAACAGGTCAACCCAGGCGTTCAAGGTCGGGGATTGCAAATGCTCATTGATCCAGTAAAATACCGCGGTATCGAAATCCATAAAGATCCGGTAGGAGAATAAAAGGCAGATGTTTCGGTTCGGGTCAAAATCGGCTCAAGTCTATGGAGATTAAAAGAGTGAGTCAATTGATTTGTTTCATGGAGATTATTTCGCAATGACGCAATCCTCCGCCCGTGCTTTGATCCTGTTTGCGAAGGACCCGGTGGAGGGCCAGGTGAAAACCCGCTTGAGTTCTCTTCTGGACGCTCAAACCATTTTAAGCCTGTATCATCATTTTCTGAGAGACAGCATAGAGAAGGTTTGCTCCGTCGCAGAAGTGGACCGTTTTATCGGCATTGCCTCCGATCCGAAAACCAACTATTTCGAGGATGTGTCCCGGAACCATCCGGTCCAGCTGTTTGTCCAAGAGGGTGGGAGCCTGGGGGAACGGATGCGGCGGGCCTTTGAGGATCGTTTTAAGGAAGGATACGAGCGGGTAGTGATTATCGGTTCCGACAGCCCGACCTTGCCCACTTCATACATTGAGCAGGCCTTGCAATCGGAGAAAGATGTCGTGATCGGGCCCAGTGCCGACGGCGGGTATTATCTGATCGGCATGCGGGAAAAGATGACCGATATTTTCGAAGATGTTCACTGGGGAACCGACCGGGTTTTGTCGGAAACTTTGAATGTGTTGCAGGGTCAACAGGCGCAGGCTGAGCTGTTGCCCGTGTGGTATGATGTCGACCTTCCGGAAGACCTTCGCTTCCTGAAAACCCATTTGGAATGGATGGTTCATGCCGGTTTGCTAAAGGAAGGGCAGGCCACCTTGGAATTTTTAAATCAATTGCACCTCGAATCAAAGATATGAAGATTATCAAATACAGTGACGATGCCTACCCGCAGGAAATCGATGCGTTGGTGGAACGGTGCGATGTGGATTTTCAGTCGCAGGACGAAACCGTCCGCACCATTCTGGCGGCCGTCAAAAAGGACCGCGATGAAGCCCTGCTCAAGTTCACCAATCAGTTTGACCAAACCGATTACCAGTTGAGCGATATAGAAGTTCAGCCGGCAGAAATTCAGGAAGCCTACAACCAGGTGGAACTGGCCGAGTTGGATGCGATGAAGCTGGCGGCGGATAACATCGAACGGTTCCACGCGCGGCAGGTCCAGGAATCATGGGAGTATAAGGAAGAGGGGGTCACTCTCGGGCAGGCGATCCGTCCGTTGTCGATCGTTGGAATCTATGTGCCGGGCGGCAAAGCGTCGTATCCCTCATCCGTATTGATGAACGCCATTCCCGCGCGGGTGGCGGGTGTCGAGCAGGTGGTCATGTGTTCGCCCACGCCCAAAGGGGAAGTCAGCCCGCATGCCTTGGTGGCGGCTGATATTGCCGGAGTGGACCGCATCTTCAAGGTGGGGGGTGCGCAGGCGATAGCCGCCATGGCTTTGGGAACCGACCTCATTCCACGCGTCGACAAGATTGTCGGTCCCGGAAATATTTACGTTGCTCTGGCGAAACGCATGGTGTTCGGTCTGGTGGATATCGACATGATCGCGGGTCCCAGCGAAATCCTGGTGGTGGCCGATGACTCCGCCCGTCCCGATTTTATCGCCGCGGATTTGCTGTCGCAGGCGGAGCATGATGAGGAAGCGGTGCCGGTTCTGGTGACCCCTTCCGAGTCTCTGGCAAAGGCGACTCTCGAAGCATTGGAAAAGCAGAAGACGCAGTTGAAGCGGACCGCAATTATTGAAGAATCGTTGAACAATAAATGCCGCTTGATAGTCACTGCGTCTCTTGATGAAGCTCTGGAACTGGCCAACCGAATCGCTCCGGAGCATCTGGAACTGGCCGTTGAGAATCCGCAGGAATGCGCAAAGAAAATCAAAAACGCTGGGGCTATTTTTCTGGGTCACTACACCCCGGAAGCCGTCGGAGATTACCTCGCGGGGCCCAACCATGTACTACCGACCAGCGGCACCGCCCGGTTCTCGTCCCCCTTGGGAGTCTATGATTTTGTCAAGCGAACCAGCTTGATCACTTACAGCCGGGAGGCCCTGGTCCAAGCCGGAAAAGCGTGCCGGATTTTAGCGGAAATGGAGGACTTGGACGCGCATGCCAGGGCCGTCCAAATCAGGATTTCCTGAGAGGGCATCCCCTTGAAAAGGTTTGAATTTTGAATGTTTAGAAATTCACTTGACACCTTTCCGTTCTTTATGGTAAATATCTGCGACTTTTTGTTTAGGTGGTGAGGAAGTGCGCCAATCTGACAATCGTCTCAAGTCCTTTAAGGTCAGTCAGTTAGAGCATTATGGTTGCCGCGCTCCCAAGCTGTAGAGGCAATATTGGGAATAATATGTTCCCTTGGATTGCCTTTTGAGCGAAAATAATAAGGTTTAAATTTTAAAGGATTTGGCTTGAAAACGCTGAAACGATTTGGAAAAACAAGTTTGAAAATATACCTGTTTGAATTGAGAATCCTAGGATATCCAGAGATCCCCTTAAGGAGGTTAGGCAATGTTTAATTCTGAAGCTAGAAGTATCAAGTGGCTCCCCTGGGCACTTGTTCTGGCGGTGACGCTGTTTTTTGTTCCGGGCCTGAGCGGTCAAGCTTTCGCCAAAGAAGTATTTGCGGAGCAGGCTTTTGCGGAAGAGGCTTTCGCGAAGGAAGTTCTCGCTGAAGAAGGCGCGGAAGAAGGTGGCGAATCCAAGACCGAGTGGAGCCAGGACGTTTTCTATAAGGATTGGGAAGGTAATCCTTTGAAAGGTCCGGTCAGTGGTTTTCCTGCTCCGGAATTGGGGCCCTCGGACTACAACAACTACGAATTTGCGCCTAGCCGAATGTTGATCTGGATGGCGAACCAACAGCATCTCTACTTCGGTAGTTTCGTTCTGGCGGTTCCGATCTTTTGTATGCTCATCGAATTTGTGGGAATCCGCACCCGGGAAAGCGATCCGATATTGTCCGCAAAATACGACAAGCTGGCTCATGACCTGATGAAGGTCAGCCTGACCGCGTATTCCTGGACGGCGATTCTCGGTGGTATTTTGCTGTTTACGTTCATCACTCTGTTCCCGGGATTCTTCAAATACCTATCAGGTATCTTCCGTCCTGTTATGCACGTTTACGCTTTGATGTTCCTGGCGGAAAGCGGTATTTTGTATGTTTACTATTACGGCTGGGATCGAATGAAAGACGATCCGTTCCTGAAATGGATTCATGTCAGCATGTCGGTTCTGCTGAACCTGGTGGGTACCATTCTGATGTATCTGGCCAATTCCTGGGCGACCTTCATGCAAGCGCCCGGCGGGATTGATGAGCAAGGCCGGTTTCTGGGTAACATCTGGCACGTCATCCATTCCACGCTGTGGAATCCGGTCGGGATTCACCGCATTCTGGGTAACATCGTGTTCGGCGGCGGAATCGTGGGCGCCTATGCGGCCTATCATTATCTCACCGCTAGAACCGCAGAAGAGAAAGCCCACTATGACTGGATGTGTTACATCGCGATGTTCATCTGCATCTTCGGATTGATCCCCCTGCCGTTCGCCGGTTACTGGCTGATGAAAGAAGTTTATGCATTCCGTCAGCAAATGGGGATCACTCTCATGGGCGGCATCATGGCCTGGCTGTTCATCATTCAGGCGGTTATGATCGGCCTGTTGTTCTTCGCGGCCAACTCTTATCTGCACAACTCCATGTCCCGGATCAAAGGTTCCCACCGGTACATGAAATACGCAAAATACATGGTTCTACTGTTGATCGTCTGTTTCACCATGTGGATGACCCCGCACACCATCGTTATGACTCCGGCGGAGTTGAAGGATATGGGTGGGGCGCAACATCCGATCGTCGGTCACTTTGGCGTTATGTCCGCCAAGAACACCGCGGTGAACCTGATGATCATAACCACGATTCTTTGTTTTCTGTTGTATCAGAGGGCGAACAAGAAGATCAATGTCAGTTGGGCGACCCAGGGGAATGCCTGGATCTCCGCCATCTTTGTTCTGGCAGCGGGCAATGTCATCTTCCTCGGTCTGTACGGATACGTCCTGCCGGCCAACCAGCGGGTAGGTCTGTCGGTGCCGCAGGTGACCAGTACGCTGACGACCTTGTTTGCCGGTACGGCGATCAATATCTCCATGTTCAAGGATGCCGATTCGTATGGAGAAATCGAATGGGGGACCCAGTCCAAAGTCGCCACCTACGCGATTTTCCTTCTGGCGATTTCCTTTACCTGGTTGATGGGCC
>QIDN01000064.1 GCA_003229345.1 Nitrospirota bacterium
CCGGTGTTGACCGGTATTCTGATTCTCGCGGCCTCGGACAAAACCGTGTTACAGGGCATGACCCTGCTGTTCTTTTATGCCGTGGGGCTGGGAACACCCTTGATCCTGATCGCCTCGATTTGCAGTCACCTCAGTAAGGACGGCTGGTTCTGGCGGCTTTTGCGCGGCAAGGCTTGGGACATCAAAATCGGCAAACACACCTTTCTGCTCCATACCACCAATCTATTCAGTGGACTGTTGTTGGTTGCCCTCGGGATCGCCCTCGCCCAGGGATATCTGACTTACTTCAACAGCCTCCTTCCTATCGAGTTGCAAATCTGGTTCAGCGGATTCGAGGAAAAAGTCCTGCACTGGTTTAGCTGATTTTCCCCCTTTGCAAATCGGAAGGGGTTTCTGATAGAATCAAGCCACACAAACTAATTGATAATTTTAACATCAGGAATCAACCATGGATAAATGGATCGTTATCGGCTTGGCCTTGGTTATGGGCTTGGGCGCCTGCGCGGGAACCCAGAGCATAACGCATAAACGGTGGGAAAAACACCTGAACAGGGTTTATTTGCATGATATCACGGTCAAAAACAACTCTCTGGAGAAGGCTGGATCTCAGCTCCGCCTGGCTTTGGAGAAGCGGTTGGATGACTCCCTCTTTATTGTGGGGGAAGAACCCAAGCAAGCCAAATATGTGTTGAAATACAAAATCACTCAGTTTGATGAAGGCAGCCGATTGAAGCGACTGGCCACCTTCGGAATCGACGAGGGGTCCAAGGCCCTGTTGAATGTAAAAATCGCTTTGATTGGGAAAGAAGGAGTGCTGGGAGCGTGGCAGGTGAAAACCTGGGTCAAAGGTGGCATTACGGGAGGTTCCAAAGACAAGCTCTTCTCGCAAGCGGCCGAACAAATTCTGCAACATTTGAAAGGCTATTGAAAATTTAGGGCCAGGATATTTTCCGTCACAGCCTTATTTCTCCAATCGTGCCTCCACCCGTGCCTCGGATGTCTAGTCAGTCCCTTTATTGTCAATAGTTACCCCCTCCAAAACAAATACCCCTATACGGAAATTCCTTTTTGACTTTTCAGGATTTGTGAGTCAATCTATATGTTCAATGGGATGCCAAAAGCGCCAGGGGAGCTTTTGGCATCGAGGCTCACCCCCTGGAAGATAAGGAGGTGATCCATTGTCTAACACAAGTACAATGGGAGCTTCCGGAGATAAGGGCTAGCCCTTTTCGAGGAAGCTCCCTGATTATTCGGGGGGGCTCCACTTTTATAGTGGAGCCCTTTTTATTTGGAAAATACTCTAACACTGAGTCCATTTTTTTATAAAAACGTCCGGCGGCCCCGCAAACGCACAGATCCGGGGCTCACCCCTTGAAGAATCCCTGCCGCCACGACGAAAGAATCAAGAAATGGAAACCGAATGAGTTTTTTAAAAAACATTTCCATACGCGATAAGCTCAACCGGATCATCATGCTGACCACCAGCGCGGCCCTGTTGTTGGCCACACTTGGTTTTTTTCTGTTTGATCTTTTGGCGTTTCGCAATACCGAGGCGCGTGAACTTGGAAGTGTCGCCGAAATTATCGGCGCCCACAGCACGGCCGCCCTCCAATTTCAGGACCCTGCTTCCGGCCGGGAAACCCTGGAAACCTTAAGCGTCGATCCCCGCGTCATTTCTGCCGGACTGTATACTCAGGAAGGCAAAATTTTTGCGTCTTATTACCGGGACCGCAAAAACACAATCGTCTTACCGTCTCAACCCCGACGAGCAGGCAACTATTTTGAACAAGGACAAATTCTGATATTCAGGCCGATCCTTCTCGATGACAAGAAGGTGGGCACCATTTTCATTCATTCCAACCTTCAAAATTTTTATGAGCGTCTTAAACAATACGGCATCATCGCGTTTATAGTACTGGTCATCTCCCTTCTCGGAGCCTTTCTACTTTCATCCAGATTGCAGAAGACCATTTCCTCCCCGATCCTTCATCTGTCCAACCTGGCGAACCGGGTTTCCACTGAAAAAAATTATGCCCTGCGCGCTGTTAAAGAAAGCCAGGATGAACTGGGAGAACTCGTCAATCAATTCAATGACATGTTGAGCCAGATTCAGGATAGAGACATTGCACTCCTGGAAGCTCATCACGAACTGGAAGCAAAGGTCCGGGAACGCACCCATGATCTGGAAAATGAAATCCAGATTCGCCGGAAATCGGAATCCGCGCATCGGGATAGTGAAGAGCGCCTGCGGAGTATCATGGACCACGCTACGGCAGTGGTTTATATGAAGGACATCGATCTGCAGTATGTCATGGTAAACCGTCAGTTTGAAAAAGTATTCGCCGTAACGAATGAACAAATCCGGGGAAAAACAGACCCGGAAATTTTTCCAAAAGAGTTAGCAGATCGCTTTACCAGTCGAGACCGCATCGTCATCGAATCCGGCCAACCTGTGGAGGACGAGGAACAATTGAAGGTAAATGGAAAAACCGAAACCTATATTTCGATCAAATTCCCTTTGCGGGATTCCGACGGTACGATTTACGCGGTTTGCGGTATGGACACCAATATCACGGACCGGAAAAATTTTGAGATGGAACTGCAAAAAGCCAAGATTCAAGCAGAGTCGGCCAACTCGGCCAAAACATCGTTCATCGCGAATATGAGCCATGAAATCCGGACTCCTCTGAACGCCATTATGGGTTATTCCCAGATTCTGCAAAAGGACACCACGTTGACAGCAGCGCATCACAAGGCTTTGGAGCGCATCGCTTCCAGCGGGAAAAACCTGCTCTCTATCATCAACGACATTCTCGATATATCCAAAATCGAAGCGGGACGGATGGAACTTCACTTGGGGGATTTCAATCTGAGCCATGTAATCGAGGATATGACCACTCTTTTTAAATTGAAATGCGAAGAGAGCGGTTTGATTCTTAAAATCTCCTCGCTTCCTGAAAACCAGTGCCATTTATACGGGGATGAAGAAAAGCTAAGACAAGTGCTGATCAACCTCCTGGGAAATGCGGTCAAGTTCACCGATTCGGGAACCGTTTCCCTGAACATCACTCCCGGGAAAAACAATGACTACCAGTTTGAAGTTAGAGACACCGGAAAGGGCATATCGGAAGAAGCTCAAACAACCATCTTTGAACCTTTTAAACAAGACGCCGAGGGAATCAAAAAGGGAGGCACGGGATTGGGACTGGCCATCTGCCGGAGACAAGTTCTGCTGATGGGGTCGGATTTATATGTATCCTCAAAAACAGATGAAGGGTCCTGCTTTTATTTCACCCTCAACTTGCCTCCATCCAAAGAAAAACCGGACTCCGCGAAACAAATAAGCAAGAAAGAAGTGCTTCGAATCTCCGACGAACATCATGTCAAAGCCCTGGTCGCCGACGATAATCCGGATAACCGGGCGGTGTTGAGCCATCTGCTGAAAAATTTAGGGGTCACCGTCATTGAGGCGGAAAATGGACTCGTCGCTCTGGAAAAAACACGCAACCACCTGCCAGATATTATTTTCATGGATATTCGTATGCCGGTCATGGATGGCCGGGAAGCCATCGCAAAAATAGTGGAGGAATTCGGACAAGAGCGGTTCAAAATAGTGGCCATCACCGCTTCGGCCATGCAGCACGACCGGGAACAATTCTTGAAACTGGGTTCCCATGAGGTGGTCCTCAAACCCTTTCAGATCAATGATATTTTTGAATGCCTGAAAAACCTTCTTAACATCGATTATATTTATTCGGAAGCACCTCAAAAAAATACCGAACCCAAAGTGTCGCACGATATGGATTATTCAAAAATGCATGTCCCTAAAGACCTCCACCACTCGCTCAAAGAAGCGGCGAAGCTGCACTATGTCACAGGCATTCGACAATCACTGCCGGTGCTCGTTGAATTGGGAGAAGAAGGGAAAAAGCTGGCGGATAATCTGAATCTCTGTCTCAAAAATTACGACATGAAAAAAATTCTAAACATTCTCGATCAGATTAATTCGGGAGGGTAACACCCAATCCAAGCATTAGTTGAATTCCAGCCGCCCTTTGATTCAATAACTAACCCGAAGCACTTTCAACATCTTTGGCACATCGAAAGCCAATAAAATTGTAGCGCGCTGTCGGTTCCATATGGTTGCGTGCCCAGCTGTGGGAAAAATCGATTTTCAAATGGGACTGGTACAACCCGCCCCGGATCACCTTATACAATCCCTTCTCGGTGCCGGGCATACCGTTATAGTCCCAGTCATCCGCCATCCATTCCCATACATTGTGACCCATGCCATAGATCCCGTACGGACTGATCCATTCCTGCCGTTGATCCACTCGTTCCGGAATAAAACCCGAAAATCCATTATTGGGATGCGCTTGATAGTTTCCCCACGGCCACTTGCCTCCCTTGGGTCCACGCGCCGCTTTTTCCCATTCCTGCTCCGTCGGCAAACGCTTGCCGGCCAACTCACAATACGACTGCGCTTCTGCAAAAGATACCCATGCAACCGGGAATTTCTCTTTCCCCGGAGTAACCTCAAAATCCGTCTTGAATGTTTTGTATTCGCCGCGTTGCATCTCGTACCGGTCGATTAAATACGCTTTTAAAAAAACTTTCTGGCCAAGAGCGGTCTTCGGATCATCGGCATGGCCGTATTTAAATTCTCCCGCGGGGATGTACACCATCTCTTTCGGAACTTTAACGTGGGCAGGAACTTGGACGGGAATCTGCTCGACACTATTTTCGGAACAGGAAAAAAGCCAACAGAAGGAGAGCACCAATAATGACCCGTGTCGCCATTTCATTGACGCGTTTTGGATGAGGTGGGCCGCTGGTCGAAAAAGTGAAACACTTCCCCGCCATTGATAGACAAGGGTTTCTTCTGGTAGTCGAGGGGATGGTCGACACCCGGCTGAATGGTTCCGTCCACCGAGTAAGGGCCGTAATCCGCCCAGTAATTGCGCTTGCGGGAATCGGTAAACTCGATTTGGGTGATGTATTTGACGTTCTTGTAACCGTACTTGAACGGCGCTATCAGGCTAAGGGGGAATCCGTGATCCTTGGTCAACGGCTGATCGTTCATGCGCAGGACCATCAGCACCCGCGGCCTCAGCAATTCTTCCAGTGTGTAACTTTCGTAATAGGAATCCGCGGATTGAAAAGTAACGTATTTCGCCTTTGGGTCCGGTTGCACCCGGTCGACCAGATCCTGAAACCGGAAGCCCTCCCACTTGGCTTTAGCGGACCAACATTCCACGCATTTGAGACGAGATACCTGCGACACTCTGGGAAAGCCGAACAGGTCTTCGTATCCCAGGGCCAACTTATGCTTCACCATGCCGCCCACCGCCAAGCTCCACTCCTGAACATTCACACCGAGAAACGGGTTGGCGCTTCTGATAAAAAATCCAGGTACGTCCCGGTTCTGAATATAATTTTCAGGGATATTCTTGTTGGTTTGAAAATTAACCGTCCCCGCGCTCTTGTTCGGCCACAACGAAGCGAGTGCGGAAAACGAAAACACCTTCAGAAATAAACGGCGGTTCAATTTGAATCGCAACCCGAACATTTTACTTGCCTCTTAAACCCAGCACGTCCTGCATATCATACAACCCCGACGGCTGATCGACCACCCATTGGGCGGCGCGAATGGAACCACGCGCAAAGGTTTCCCGGCTCTGCGCCCGGTGAAAAAATTCCAGTGTCTCACCCATGCCGCCAAACATCACCCGGTGCTCACCGACAATATCCCCGGCCCGCAGAGTATGCACACCGATCTCCTTCGGCCCACGCCCCTCGCTGAACCCTTTGCGGCCGTATACACCGACTTCGTTCAAATCGCGCTCCAGCGCGTCCGCAACTATCTCGGACAGGCGCACGGCAGTGCCGCTGGGCGCATCCTTCTTGAACTTGTGATGCGCTTCCACAATCTCAACATCATACGCGTCGCCCAATATCTTCGCAACGTCCCCCACCACCTTGAACAACACGTTGACCCCGATACTCATATTGGGCGCAGACACGCAACGAATGGTTTTTGCCGCTTTCTTGATCTGATCCTTCTCCGCTTCGGAAAACCCGGTAGTACCAAAGACCACGGATTTCTTCTGCGTCACGGCTTCCTTCAGGGTCCGCATGCTGGACTCGGGCGTGGAAAAATCGATGACCACGTCGCAGGTGCGCATCATTTTCTCCAAGTCGTCGTGCAGAGAAATATTTTTCTTTCCGATACCCGCCAACTCGCCCACGTCCTGCC
>QIDN01000462.1 GCA_003229345.1 Nitrospirota bacterium
TGAACAAGGAGATGATGATAGTACAAATGGCGATGCCTTGGAGTTTATGGCGCTCGTCTTTGGCAGGGATTTTCGTTATCCCAACGCTGGCCAGGTTGTGGCAAAGTACGGAAACTCCCAACCCCGCACTCATCAGAATTGCCAATTCGGTGGAGAGGGAGATATTGATACCCATGTGGTTGAGCGTGGCCAGGGCCAGGGCGAGGGGTGCCAGGCATAGGAAATAAGGCCACCACACCCAGCCCGTTCTGGATTCCTTGTGCCGGGTGAGCATGCGCATGCCGAACCAGAAAAGACAGATCAGCATTCCCGCCGACAAATAATCGAAAGTCGCTTTTTCTCTTTGCTCTTTACGAATATGGTTCAGAGCACCCAGGACGTATTGCGCGACTTCCTCTTCACCCATTTCATAATATCCACCCTTAGCGGTGTCGTAGGCGAACACGCGCGCGGTGATGGATTCCGCCGGCAGGGAGATGGCCCGGTATTTGTTTTTGCCGGCCGATTCGATTTCCAGATAAACAATTCCATTATGATATTTTAAATTGTACTTTTGGATTTCCGTAAGGTTTTTGGCGTAGCGATTGTTTTCTTTATGGAACTGGTCCTGGATGACCATCAAGTCTTGTAACGCTTGCCGCGCCTGGGCGTCTTGGTCATTTTCAAAGATGCGGGTGCATCCGCTGGCACAAAGGGCTATGATAATCAGCCAGAGCCATGGCCGCTGTAGGATTGGATTCATTTCGGTAATGGATTCGTAGAAAATTAAAGGCCAAACTTATACCACACGAACCGGATCACGGCAAGACAAGCCGCCGGTCAACCGCATTCGTGACTAGCCAGGTATTATGAAGCATCATGCCATCTGGACGCAATTGAAGTTTGTCACCGGAAATCCCAACAAACTCCGCGAGGCCCAGGAAATCCTGGGGATTGAGATGGAGCAGGGGACGGCTGATCACCTGCACGAAATCCAGACCAACGATATCTGCCAATTGATCGAGCACAAGGTCACGGAAGCCTGGCGCGAATTCCAGTGCCCGGTTCTGGTGGAGGATTCGGGGCTGATCTTTACCGCTTGGAATGGTCTACCCGGCGCTCTGGTCAAGTGGTTCGAAAAGAGTGTCGGGTGTGAGGGCATGCTGAAAATGCTGGAATCATTCGACAATCGGCAGGCCGAGGCCGTCTGTTTGGCCGCAGTGTACGATGGCAAAACCATGGTCATCGGGGAGGGCCGGGTGTCCGGAACGATTGCCCGCGAAATCCGAGGGAGTCAGGGATTCGGATGGGATGTGATTTTTATCCCCGACGGCGAAACCCGGACCTACGCCGAAATGAGTCCGCAGGAAAAAAACGCCCGGTCGCATCGCCGGCAGGCATTTGAATCCCTCAAAAGCCAATTATGAGTTCTGTTCTAATTCCGAAAGCCGCTCGAACAGCGTTTTAAGTTGTTCACGGTATTTTTCAAGGTTGGCGAAAATAGTATTGGCGTTTTTAGAGACAGACTCCGGTTTCATGTTTTCGTAGTCTTGGAGCATGCTTTTCCATGCGGTTCCCTCCGGTAACCACTCCATACGCTCCGCCAGCGCAAAGCATTCCTCCGGCGACTCGCAGGTTATATTTTGTTTCAGGGCACCGGCCCGAATGCATTTCACCGCCGTGCTGAAAGTGAACTCAAAACGCTGGAGCGCGGCGTCCCGGTAATAATCCGTTAGCTCGTTCTTCTCCATTTGCTGAAGCCACTGCAGGTTCCAGTCCAGCTGGTTCAATAGGATTTTCAATGGAGGCAGTGCCTCCGGGTTCGCAGTCATGGATCAATTTTATTTCATAAATGTCCGAAAATGGGAAGAACTTTTGAATTGACGATTTTATAATGATATTCTCTACCCTCATTTTCGAAACCCCGGGATTTTTCAAGAATCAGGTGATGACTTTATGGCCGAACAGGAACGATTTGTCGATAATGGCGACGAAACGATTACCGACCACGAAACAGGATTGATGTGGAAAAAAACCGACACCATGATCGACCTGAAAAAGTGGGTGAACTACCAGGAGGCCGTGGACTATGCCCGCGAGCTGAGAGAAAATAAGTTCGCCGGGTATGACGATTGGAGATTACCCTCCAAAGACGAAATGCTGTCTTTGTATAATGAATCCTTTTCGCAGACCGACAAGTTCGGCAAGACCGTTCACATCAGCGATAAATTTGCCAGCGGTTGCGGGTTTTCGATGATCGCGAAGCAGGTGGACGGACGGATGCGCACCTGGGTTTTGAAAATACGGGACGGGGAGTTTGAGCAACCTGACGGGTTATGGACCCTGGCCGAGGCCGCCAGGGCGGTACGTGCACTGTAAATAAGAGGAGTTTTCTTCATGAACGATATATACAATCCCCCTTCAACCATTTCGGAAACCGCCTGGATTCAGAACATGGATCAGTACCGTGAGATGTACGAGCGGTCCATCAAGGATCCGGAAGGATTCTGGGCGGAGCAGGCGGAGCAGTTTATCTGGTTTAAAAAATGGGACAAGGTTCGGGATTTTAATTACAATATTAAAAAAGGAAAAATATTCATCGAGTGGTTTCGCGGTGCCAAGACCAACATCACGGTCAATTGCCTGGATCGCCATATCGAATCCCGAGGTGATCAGACCGCCATAATATGGGAAGGCAACGAGCCGGGAGAAACCCGGAGCCTGACTTATAAAGAATTGCTGGATCAGGTGTGCCGGTTCGCCAATGTTCTCAAAAAACATGGCGTCAAGAAAGGCGACCGGGTTTCCATTTACATGCCGATGATTCCGGAGCTGGCGGTGGCCATGCTGGCCTGCGCCCGCATCGGGGCGATTCATTCCATCGTCTTTGGCGGATTTTCACCGACGGCGCTGGCCGACCGTATTGTCGATTCGACCTGCACCGTGGTGGTGACCGCCGACGGTTCCTACCGGGGCAGCAAACCGGTCGCATTGAAAACCAATGTCGATGAAGCCATCGCCCTCGCCCAAAAAGAAGGGGTGACGGTGAAATCCTGCATCGTGGCCAAACGCGTCGGGGATAAGATAGAAACAAACATGACAGCCGGGCGGGACACTTGGTGGGAAAAGGAAATAGCCGCCGTTGACGGCGATTGCGAACCGGAAGTCATGGATGCCGAGGACCCGCTTTTTATCCTGTACACCTCCGGGTCGACCGGCAAGCCCAAAGGCGTCCAACACAATGTTGGCGGTTACATGGTTTTTACCGCGCTCACCCATAAATACATTTTCGATTACCATGACGGCGATATCTGGTGGTGCACGGCCGATATTGGTTGGGTGACGGGGCACTCTTATATTGTTTACGGTCCCCTGGCGAACGGTGCCATCACCCTCATGTTCGAAGGCATTCCCACGTATCCGGATGCCGGACGGTTCTGGGATGTGGTGGACCGCCACAAGGTGACGCAGTTTTATACCGCGCCGACAGCGATTCGGGCGTTGATGGCGCATGGTGATGAGTTTCCATCTAAATATAATCTGACCACGCTGAAAGTTCTGGGATCGGTGGGCGAACCGATCAATCCCGAAGCCTGGCGGTGGTACTACAAACATATCGGACGCGGCCGGTGTCCCATCGTCGATACCTGGTGGCAGACAGAAACGGGCGGTATTCTGATCACTCCGCTACCGGGTTGCACGCCCACCAAACCAGGCTCCGCGACGTTTCCTTTTTTCGGAGTGAAACCCGTCATCATTGAATCAGAAACCGGCAAGGTGGTGGAAGGCAATGGCGTTTCCGGCGTGCTGGCACTCGAGGAACCCTGGCCGGGACAAATGCGCACCTTGTATGGCGATCACGACCGATTCGAGGAAACTTATTTCAAGATGTACCCCGGTTATTATTTCACCGGTGATGGCAGTACCCGGGATGAAGACGGCTATTACTGGGTGACCGGGCGGGTGGATGACGTGATCAATGTGTCAGGACACCGCATGGGCACGGCGGAAGTGGAGTCGGCTCTGGTGCTTCACGAAAAAGTGGCGGAAGCGGCGGTAGTCGGGTTCCCACACGCTATTAAAGGGCAGGGCATTTACGCTTATACTACGTTGATGGATGGTGTCGAATACACCGACGAATTAAAGAAGGAACTCATCGCGTTTGTGCGGAAAGAAATTGGTCCGATTGCCGCGCCGGATGTGATCCATTGGGCGCCAGGTCTCCCAAAAACCCGGTCGGGGAAAATCATGCGGCGCATCCTGCGGAAGATTGCGGCGAACGAAGCGGATCAGTTGGGTGATGTTTCGACGCTGGCGGACCCGTCGGTGGTGGATCAATTAAAAGCGACTTATCAGAAAATTTAGAGAAAAACGAAGGCAGGGTTCAGCGCAGGGACTTATAAGGGATCATGGAGCAGATTGCCTCCACTCCATGATTCTTCGCTAATCGGCGAAAAAGGAAAGGTCCCCCTTCCTCCCCCAAATGTATTGAACGCTTGTATCGGAAGCAGTTACTTTATTTCAATTGCTCCGGGTTGTCAACGGAATTATTCTGATTTCTTGAGGCTTAGGGGTTTTCCGTGGTTTTTATCCACAGGTAATTCACAATCAATTCACAGGCCTCATTGAATTCCGCTGTTTTACATACTTTTCAGGGCCAAACGGTATTTGACCTCATTCAGTCCTTTGTGGCTCAGCGGGTTGAGGGGCTGATGCCGGATGGCTTGATTGAAGGCTTCCCGGGATTCCGCCAGCCGGTTGAGATTCAGATAAGTCCATCCCAGGCCATCGTGTACCTCCGGCCAGTCCCGATGATGGTTCAATGCTTCCAACCAATGTTCCAGCGCTTCCTTGTACTTTTTCTGCTGGAGCAAAGTGCGTGCCAGTTTGGTGCGGGCACTGGTCATAATGTTGATGTTTAAGCCGGGTTCGTTGCCACCGTTTTTTTCAGTAACCGGGTGAGTGTTGGGATTTCTCTTGAGACTTCTTTTGAGGTGAGCCTCTGCTTCTTGCCATTGCTTCATCTTGTGAAAATTGTATCCCAGACCTTTCATGGCTTCTGAAGAGCGCGACTGAGACGCCAGAGCAGTGTTGAACATCTTGATGGAGTCTTCGAACTGGTTGCGATGGTAATACGCCCAGCCGATGTGGTTGTAGACTTGCCATCCGAACCGTTCTTTGGCCAGGATGTTTTTAAAATCATCCGACGCCGCGATTTCGGGATCGAGCGAGATCGCCTTCAAAAAATATTCGACTCCCAAGTCGGGATCGCCGTGTTGATACTCGATCCAACCGATCGCCATGTAAACGGAAGCTCTTAGCGGTTTGCGCCGGGTTTTGGCCAGAAAGTATTCCTTGGCCGTTGCCGTGTCCCAACTTCTCAAAATGCTCCAGTCCAGCTTGTAAATGACTTCCTTGTGATCGGGTATGAGGGTATCGGCGACAATTAAATTTTTAGCCGCCTTTTCATATTGGCCGAGGTGGTAGTAAGCCATTCCCAATCCTCGGGTCCAGTGCGATTCGTATTCCTGCCGCACCCGTATCTTTTCAAAATTCTGGATGGCCAGTTTGTATTGCGTTTTGCCGATCTGGCTGAATCCCAGACCGCTGTAGGCCTTGGCCAGGGCAAACGTCATGGTGGGACTGGACCGATGCTCCTCAATATAGTCGAAGTACAGGTAGGAGGCATTTTTATAGTCCCCTTTTCTCATTTTCTGGTCGGCTTGGTACAGTTTGGAAACCAGTGTTCCGCTTAAATGACGCATGCCCTCCAGTGCCGCTGGATCTTTGGGGTCCTTGTCCAAAGCGGTTTCGAACCGTTTCAAAGCCTTATCTTCCTGACCGCGTTTCAGGGCGATCCAGCCCAACGCGCTGTGGGGATAGGACCAGTCGGGGTAACTTTGATTCAGTTGTGCGAACTTTTCCTCAGCGATGCGGTATTTGTGGATATCAAAATAATGCTTGGCCACCGAAGCCTTGGCCTGGAGACTTTTTTTAACTTCGAGAATTCCCAATTGGATCCCGATGAATCGGTTGCGTTGTTTCCAGGTTGTATTAAATATTTTTTCCGCTTCGATCAGGTTGCCGGTTTTCAGGAGACTCCAGGCTAATCCGTTGCGGGCGTCCAGATTGTGAGCGACTTCCTGGGGCAGGCTTTGAAAAGCGGCCAACGCTCTTTTGAAAAGTTTTTTGCGGTAAAGGCGCCAGGCTTCTTCAAGTGCCGGG
>QIDN01000058.1 GCA_003229345.1 Nitrospirota bacterium
TTGTGAAGCTCGGCCTTGCCGATATCTATCTGAAAGAAAAGCTGTCGAGCGAGCTGTCCGGTATCTTTACCTGGGCGTTTTTAGGGTTGCAGCTCCTAAAGGATTCAGGCTTCCAGGAGTCGGATGCGATCAACCAATCACTCTTGGAATACAAAAGGTTTAATAACCCCGTGCTCTGCTTTGTTGAGGAGTGCATAGAAAGCGAGCCTGAAAGCAAGGAAACCAAACAGGATGTCTACGGCTGTTACCGGAACTTTTGTAAACAGTGGGGTTATTTCCCCTGGAGCGGCGTCCGGTTTGGGCGGGAGCTCCATAACCTCCTCCCTGGCCTTAGTAGCGGGAGGTTATCCACCGGGAATCGGGCGAATTGTTATGTAGGGGTTCGCTTGCGCCCATCGCTCGAGCCCCACCCCCCTTAAGGTGTCATTAGCCCTAGAAGGATTAACTACCCTAACAATGGATAACTGACTGAAACATATGAAACAATCGCTTACTTTCCCGAATTCAACCCAGGACAATTCTGCCCATCGTTATCATCATCCGTCCTGGATGCGTCCTAGATGCGTCCTAGATGAAATGACCCAAAAGATTAATGAATTCAGGGGCGTCCTAGATGTCCTAGATGATCGCCATATATTACGCACGTACGTACACGCTTTTTTTCTTATTTTTTCTATTCCCTATTACTATAAATTCTTTTCCAGAAACCTTTTTTATAGAAATCATCTAGGACATCTAGGACGGATGATGATAAAAGATTGAATTTAAAAACAATATTCCGTCCTAGATGATTTGTTACATCTAGGACGGATCTAGGACATCTAGGACGGATTTAGAGACAGATATGGATATAAAAATTGAATTAAAAGGAATTGAAAAAGCGCTTAAAACTTACTCTCCCAAGGTTGTTCAAAATGCTACCCGTAGCGCCCTCAACAAAACCATCAAGAAAGCTGGTACTGTGGCCTCCCGAGAAATCAGGCAATCATACAATATCAAGAAGAAGGAACTTGACAAAAGGACCATGAAAATAATCAGGGCCAGAGTATCCAATCTGACAGCCGAGATTTACGTTATGGGCAGGCCGTTATCCCTGGCTAAGTTTGGAGCCAGACAAACAAAACAAGGGGTCACCCTCAAGACTAAGAAGGGAGGCCGGCGCATCCTTAAGCGCCATCACTTCCTGGCCACCATGAAAAGCGGACACCGGGGAGTCTATAAACAATTAAGAAAAACTCCCTTGCCTATAGCTGAGCCAAGGATGATATCAGTCCACTCCATGTTCGGCGGGAAAAAGGTAATGCCGAAAGTGGAACGAACCATAAATGAAAATTGGGAGCGGGTCTTCACCCATGAACTAAAATACTATATGGACAAAGCATAATTCCCGCGGGCCTGTTTTAGCTAGCCGTTTCCCTGGTTTGGGTAGGCATAAATACGGGTCCTTACTACAGAATAGCCAATGCGGGTAAGCAAGCTCGCAGCTTTTGAACACTTATGAAGAAAATTTCGGGATGGAAAAATGGAATCAAGTGAAGGATATGGGATATCTCGTGCGGAGCTTAATCCTTTGCAAGGCAGGGATTTAGGTGGTTTATCTCCTGAAGTGGCGCTTCATGAATTTTCTAGCAGGGTGTTGAGTGAGGAAGCTTGTAGATTATGGATATTGCAGCGACTTCACCCGGCAGGGGCTTTTTGTCCGAATTGTCAAACTGCTCTAAAAAGGCGGGCTGAATTAAGTTTTTGGGAAGGGAAAAGAACATATTGCAAGTTTTGTGAAAAGCAATTTTCGGTTACTACCGGGACTATCCTTGCCAATATTTCCATGAATATGCGAGAAGTTTTTCTTCTTTTGGTGCTCATTGCCATGAAAGTCGACAAAAAGGAGATTGCCAGAATATTAAATATTCACCCGGACAGTGTCAAAAATTGGGAAAAAAGGCTAAATATTAATGGCTGAGGAAACAACAGAAACAATAATTTCAGCGGACAAGAAAGCTTTACGGGAGGCGGTAGCTAAAGCCCGGGTTGCCATGATTGAGAAGCCGTCCAGGGAAACTATGGACACTTTTTCTTATGCCAGCAAGCTTTTAAATGAATTTACGGCCCCCAATGGTAATCAGCAGGAAAAAATATTCAGGAATATGTTGGAGGTGGTTGATTATCTTCAAGGGCAAGGCTGGAAGATACATAAATCAAAGGCTTATGGGGATCGTAAAGCAGGGCGTATAAAGCCGCAGACGGACGGGACTTTCCTGGCCAGCGATGCTGATAAATATGCGGCTTACTGGCTGGATCCCCTGAGTGAAGCGGAGATGGAGAATGTCGATCAAAACAGGAAGCTCAAGGCAGAGGCGGATAAACAGGAGGCGCAGGCAAAATGGTGGGGGCTGAAGACGGAAATTGAGTCGGGACGGTATGTCCGGCGGGAGGAAATGGAGGAGCAGTTGGCGGCCCGAGCGGCGTTTCTTAAGACTGATTTTGAGAACTTTTTCCGCTCACATGCTACTGAGATGGTAATAATTGTAACGGGTGATCAGGCCAAAACACCGGATTTGTTGGCGTTCGGACTGTCTGCGGTGGGGGATTGGCTGGATCGCTATGCAAAACAGGGGGAGTTTACGGTATGAGTGAAAAAACATTAAAAATATATTTGGCATCCTCATGGAGAAACAATAAACAACCTGAAACTATTAAACATTTAAGAGACCATGGATATAAAGTTTACGATTTTAGAAATCCTATTTCTGGTAATCATGGATTTCATTGGTCTGATATGTCTGATAATTGGAAACACTGGGACAAGAAAACATTTAGGGATAATTTAACACATCCAATTGCAATTGATGGATTTAAGCTTGATTTCAATGCAATGCAACAATCAGATATTTGTGTAATGTTAATGCCATTTTGACGTAGCGCCCACCTGGAAGCGGGGTATTTCGTGGGCAAAAATAAACCCTTAATTATTTTTCTATCCAACGGTGAACCAGAACTAATGTATCTCATGGCTAAACATGTTTGTGTTAACAAAAATGAATTATTAGAAGTACTTGAAAAATACCAGAACAATTATTAATAATGACTGCACAGCAGATATTACTTTTCCACACATATCCCTGGACGGCGGGGGAGCTGCATATTTTTCGGAAGCGGGAGCCGCTTTCGGTATCGCAGTGGGCGGAGCGTCACCGCATACTGCGGGTGAGCGCTCATCCCGGGCCGTGGCGCAACTCCGTCACGCCGTATCTGACGGATATTATGGATACTTGGGGTCTGCCCTGGGTGAGAAAAGTAGTGGTCTGTGCGGCGGTACAAACGGGGAAAACGGAGGGGATGTATAACTGCCTGGGGTATTCTGTGGACCGGAGCCCCGGGCCGGCCCTGATCGTTATGCCTGACCAGGAAATGTCACGCCGGGTAAGTAAGGATAGGATCAAGCCCATGGTTGAGGACTCTCGCTGTTTGCGGAAATTACTCAGTCCCGATCCGGATGACCTGGCCAAAACGCGCATCAAGTTTCGGAATGGGATGGTGATATATCTTAGTTGGGCGTCGTCTCCGTCACTCATGGCGGCCATGCCCATTGAAAAATTATTTTTGGATGAGCTGGATAAATTTCCCCAGTTTTCAGGCGATGAGGCCGATCCAATCAGTCTGGGGGAAGCCAGAACTACCACATATCAGCACACAAAAAAGATTTTCGAGGTCTCCACGCCCACCATCGAGACCAAATTTATCTGGATTGAACTGAATGACTGCCAGGAGATACGAGATTATTATGTGCCGTGTCCGGAATGCGGGCAATTCCAGGTCATGAAATTTGACCAGGTTCGCTGGCCGGAGAAGGTTGAGCATAAAAAAATCAAGCGGGGCTACCTCGCCCGCTACGAATGCGAGTATTGTCAGGCCCACTGGACGGATGCCGACCGTGATCGGTCTGTCACCGCCGGGCATTGGGTAGCCCGGGAGCCGGCTGACCGCCCGACATCGGTGGGATTTCATCTCCCGGCGTATTACTCGCCATTCGTGAGCCTGTCGGAACTGGCGGCAGAATATATTGAGGCGGAAGAGAAAGCAAAAGTCGGCGAAAAAGCCAAACTGATGCATTTCTATAATGCTTTCAAGGCCGAGCCGTACACCGATGTCCAGAAAGAACGCCAGGAGGATGAGGTACTGAAACTGCGGGATGAGCGCCCCCGGGGGCTGGTGCCGTCCGGTATCTCATGTCTGACGGCGGCGGTAGATACGCAGCAGCGGGGATTTTACTACGAAATACGCGCCTGGGGCTGGGGGATGAGCCTGGAATCTTGGCAGATACGTGAGGGCTACGTTGAAAGCTTCGCCGGCCTGGTAAAAATCCTGTTCGAGGATGAATATAAAAATGCTGCCGGAAACATTTTCAAGGTACGGTTTACTTTAATGGATTCCGGTGGGACTTACAGCGATTTCGGGATCAGCCGGACGGCACAGGTGTATGATTTTTGCCGGAGATACCGGGGGATTTTCCCGCTAAAAGGCCAGCAACGGCAAGCGTCGCCGTACAAAGTCACGCAGCTTGACACGTTTCCCGGAACAAACAAGCCGATCCCTGGCGGGTTGAAATTGTACAATGTTCACGTGACGTACTTCAAAGATACGCTCCACCATAAACTACAGATTGAACCGACCGACCCGGGGGCCTGGCATCTGCACTCGGAAGCCTCTGAGGACTATGCCAAGCAGATGTGCTCCGAATTCAAGAATGAAAAAGGATTATGGGAATGCCCGCGTGGGAAAAAGAATCACTACTGGGATTTGGGTGTGTATGGCCTGGCGGTAGCGGAGGTCCTGGGACTGAAATTTTGGAAACGCAAATCAGCGGAGCCGGCTCCCCAAAAAGCTGCTCCGAAACTGGATAAACAACAAAGCAGGGGCGGATCGGGCTCCAGGAGGTGGTAAATGAGCAAGGAAAACGGGGATAACCTAGTGGGGATGAAGGATATTTGTATATTTTTGGGCGTAAGCGAGGTAACAGCCTTGAAATGGTGGAGGGAATACGACTTACCTATCAAAAAACGGGGCGGGATTTGGGTGTGTTCCCGAAAGAAAATAGAGGAATGGAACAAAAAGTATTTGGAAGAGAATAAATAACCGGGCAGAGCCCGGAGCCATTAATAAAAAACAAACCAGGAATTAACACCCGAAATGACCGTTATCCCCTGTAATGCTTTTTCCGGCTTCCTCCTTCTGGTGGAAGGAGCGGATAGAATTTTTCATAACGCGGGTAGCATATCGTTCCCGTTCGATACCGGCGGGGATATTTGCTACGATCCTTCCGATCTCATAGACACGGAGGATCGCCTCCTGAGCCAGATCGGGAATAATGTCATAGCGGGGATGGAGCGCGCCCCAGGATTGAATATGCGAGACGGCCACGACCTACCAGTTCTTATTTTCCTAATCGCACCCCTTTGCACACCGAATTTCTCGGCAATTTCAAGGATTGTTTTGCCCTCACACATCAAAACCCTTATCTGGGCGACATCTTCTGCGGTGATCTTTGCGAGGGGTCTGTGCCGTACAACTTCTGCATGGGACGCCCACGCTAAGTTCACCGACCGATTATCTGTCACGTCCCCATTCTTATGCCGAACCTCTGGTTTACCCTCGACCAGAGGTAAAAAAGCATTAGCCACAAGACGACTAACCAAAAAGGACTTTCCTCTCTTTTTGGTTTGAAGCTGCACAATACAATGCCCTTTATTATTATGAAATTGTTTAATTTGCATTTTGGGACAGTCACCCGAATTCAGCTTTCGAACACTAATGACATTCCCGAAATTGCTCACTTGGTAGGAAACATAAGAACCAGAGGAAGGAATATCCTTCCAAATCTCTTTTGGTTGTTCCATCTTTTATCCTTTCTGGCGGTATTGGGAGCCCATCGGATCCCAATACCAGCCCGGTTTTCTATATTATTCCCCTTTTTCCCCACGCTCGCCCCTTGGCGTGGGGAAGACAATTCGAAAGCTCACACAGGGTCGGGCATCATCTCCGCCTGATCCTGCCACAAGGGACCACTGTCCGTCATCACAACTTCATCGGGAAGCATAAGACCCAGGTAGATTTCCTCAGGAGAATATTTCCCGCTCAACTTCTCCGCCCTTCTGAATACCTCGGCGATCATTCCGATCACCTCGGGAACATCTCCCTG
>QIDN01000446.1 GCA_003229345.1 Nitrospirota bacterium
AGGTGGTTTTGAAGCTGGCCACCGAAACGGGGACCGTCTGTAAAGAAAGATCAATGACTGCCGACGATGTCTTGCAGGGGGATGAAGTATTTTTAACCAATACCGGGTGGGAAATTCTTCCCGTCACCCACGTGGACGGGAAAACAGTCGGCTCCGGCCAACCCGGTCCTCTGACTCAGGCTCTGCGGCGGAAATTCCGGAAATTCGTTGATGCTGAAATTGGAAAATGATAAGCTTCGCCCTTAACTTTTTAACTTGTTTACCAGGCGGAAAACCATAATGGAAGCATCTGATAATTTTACGGACAACCCGAACGGAGTGATTTCGGACAAACAGGCTAACCTGGAGTGGTTACCCAAAGATTCCTACGGAGATCTCGGCAAATGGATCAATTTTCGGGAGGCAGTATCTTACCGCGGCACCATGATCAGTGTGTATGCCGGCGGACATAACGACTGGCGTTTGCCAACCCAGGCAGAAGCACTGGGTTTATTCAATGAGGAATTGAGTCAACTGGACTGGGAAGGGGAAACGGTCCACGTTCATACTCTTTTTGTCGCCAAATGCGGCCGTTACATCTGGACCAGCGAGGAAAACGATGAGAACCAGGCGCTCGTGGTTAATCTTCAGGATGGATCAACTGAGTTTATGGATAAAGAAAGCAGGGACAATATAGCGGCGCGTCTGGTACGCGCGGCTTCGCCAAAATAAAAAATCCTTAACCGGAAAGTCCGGCCAGTTGCCAAAACGCGTCGCGGAACAAATTTTGAATATTGCCGTCCGCGTATTCTGCATCCGTGAAAATTTTTTCCGCTACGCCCTCATCTTCATAAGCAATCACCTTCATATCCGCATGTTTGGTTTTGCTGAATCCGTTAAACAAGGTTGCAGGATGGGTGGCTTCCAAGCCTAGAGGAAATCGCCGGGCAATTCGAATGTTCTGATCCAGGCTGTGCAAATCCACGCACAAAAAATCTCCCTCCAGCCAGTATTCGATGGACTGACCTTCTTCCTGGCCTGGAACAAACACCTTTTCATCCACTTTAACAGCAAAGGTGGTTCCGACCTGACCGCGTATCCACACTTTTCCGTTATCTTTGATTTCCGGCATATTTGAATTTCTAATTTAAGGGCGCATCATTTTTGACATGAAAACGCTTTTATACCATAATTTTCAATCATCCATTTAATAGAGCCAAACTCTTGACCCATCCACTGGAATCACGACTTCAAAACGAGTTGAACCAAAGACAGGCAGCGGGACTTCTTCGGACGTTGGAAGTACTGGAGACCTGCACCACCAACCTGATCAGCAACGATTACTTCCAATTGCGTTCGCACCCACAGGTTATCGAAGGAGCCAAAACAGCACTGGAACGTTATGGCGCCAGCAGTAGTGCCTCTCCTCTGCTTTCGGGATTTTTGCCCTGTCATGAACACCTGATCGGGCAACTGAAGACATGGAAGCAAAAATCCGCAGGTCTCCTATTCAACACCGGGTTTATGGCCAATCAAGCCCTGCTGACTCATCTACCCGGTCCCAGGGATTTGATCCTGGCCGACCGTTTGATTCATCACTCCATCGCCCAGACCCTGGGGAAACATGAGACCCGGTTCAAGCGTTATCAACATCTAGACTTGGATCATCTGGAGGAGTTGCTCGATCAACAGGGAAAAGACTATGAAACAATATTTGTGGTCACCGAAAGCGTGTTCAGCATGGATGGCGATTACCCCGACCTGCCTCGCTTGGCAGCACTGAAAAAGAAATATCATTTCGTCTGGATATTGGATGAAGCCCACGGCACCGGAGTATTTGGCCCCACCGGGGGTGGGCTGGCCGAAGAACAGGGCGTACTTCCGGAGGTCGATATTCTCGTAGGCACTCTGGGAAAAGCCCTGGCAAGTATGGGAGCCTATGTGTTGACCCATTCTAAAACTATTATCGATTACCTGGTCAACTTTTCCGGAGAGCTGATTTATTCCACCTACTTAAGCCCTCCCCAGGCAGGAGCCGCCGAGGCGGCGCTAAAAATTATCCAAAAATCGCAGGCCACAGCCCGTAACATTCGCAATACGGCTAATCGGTTTAGGGAACAATTGGAGCGCGATGGCTGGCAAACAAATACCTTCGACTCACAGATCGTTCCGGTGATTGTGGGAGATCCCAAGGATGCGCTTGAATTGCGCAACAAATTGCTGGAACATGGAATATTAGTAGGAGCGGTGCGGCCACCTACGGTTCCGCAAAATTCTTCCCGTCTGCGGTTTTCATTTCACGCAGGAGTGGGAGAGGAGAAGGTGGAAGAAATTATCACCCTGTTGAATTCATGGAAACAAAAATAAAAATAACCGTCATCTGTGGCTGGGCGCTTCCAAAAGAATGGTTCCGCCAGTTGGTGAAAAATTATTTTCCAAAAGCCGAGGTCCGGGCCTGTTACCCGAAGAATCCGGAAAACGAAGAGGAAGCCGCTGAGATATTTGATTCCAAACCGGATTGGGTCATCGGCTACTCTCTAGGCAGTCTCTGGCTTCTGCTTCATAAAAATAGTATTCCGCCTCAAACAAAGATTATTTTAATGTCTCCCATTCTCGCATTTCCGGCGGAGAAAAACCTGGGCGGAAAAACACCTCTCGGAAAACTAAAATATCAAAAAAAAATGCTGAGTTCTTCCGAAGATTATTTAACCTCCCTCAAAGGTTTTTTTGATTTGAGCGGAATTCATCTGCCTGAAAATGACCTCCAACAACCCTATAGCAGGGAAACTTTGATTCGAGGACTCGATTTCCTGGAAACAGCCAGCGTTTCTCCGCAAGCCGCTAAGGATTGCATCGCTATTATGGGGTTGCGAGATCCTCTACTTGACGGGAACCAGTTGAAGAAGCTTATCCCACATTTGACTTTAGTAGAGGAGTGCGATCACTCTCCGCACAAATTGCTCTCTCATTTGGCACAGCACTATGATGGACCCGGTAAGTCTTCAGTTCAAGCAACGCAACCCATCATTCCTCAACGGACGCTATGAAAATATTTGGAATCGATTTCACCAGCGCCCCTGGCCAAAAAAAACCGCTAACCGTTGCGGAGGGTGAACTCAAACAAGGAAGCCTGGTCATACGGAAAATTCACGCTCTGGTCAGTTTTGATGAATTTGAAGATTTCCTGAAACAAAAGGGCCCTTGGGTTGCGGGGATCGATTTCCCCTTTGGCTTGCCCGGCGCTTTTTTATCCACTCTCGGATTGCCGCACGATTGGCCAAGTTATACCCGGAAATTAACTTGCCGCTCCAGAGCCGAATTTGAAAAAAAAGTCAAGGCCTTCAAATCCAAACATGCTTCGCCTTACAAAGAGCCCTTGCGTTTTACCGACATTCTGGCTTCCGCTCAAAGCCCTTTAAAACTGGTAAATGCTCCGGTCGCAAAAATGTTTTACGAGGGTTCCCAGAGAATTTTAAAGTCGGCAGCCTCTATCCTCCCCTGCCATCCAAAAAGAGGGAACCGCATCATACTGGAAGCCTACCCTGCTTTAGTAGCTCGCCGGTTTGCGGAATCTTACAAAAGTGAAACCAAAGACACGTCACAAAAAAAATCCGCGAGAAAAAAAATCATTTCGGGAATTCTGGGTTCAGACTTAAAAACTGAGTTTGGTTTTTCGGTAAAGATCAAGGATGACTTAAAGAATGAAATGCAAAGCGATTGCAAAGGTGACTCTCTGGATGCTGTACTCTGCTCCCTGCAAGCGGCATGGGCCTGGCAGCAGGGCAAACCAAATTACGGAATCCCTACGGGAAATAAAAGCCTGACTCAATCGGAAGGCTGGATCGTTGATCCTTCCTTGAGATTAAATTTTTTAGGAGCCCGCAAAAAGCAGACAAAGTCCCTGCTCATCTCGGCCCCGCAAAGATCCACCGGAAAAGAAGGTGAACAGGATCTTATTAAAAATCTTCTCGACAAATTAACGAAACTAACCGATATCGGCCTTGCTTTGTCGGCTGAACGCAATCTGGATGTCCTGCTGGAAATGATCGTGGAGGAAGCTCGGAACTTTACTTATGCGGATGGCGGCACCTTGTATATTCTTGAAAAGAATAAACTGCATTTTAAGATTTTTCAAAATGATACTTTAGACATCCGACTGGGTGGAAAAAACGAGTCGCCTATCCCCTTTCCACCGCTGGAGATGAATCCTTCAAACGTATCTTCCCATGTCGCTCTGACAGGCAAGACTATTAACATTCCTGATGTCAGCAAGGATAAGGATCACGATTTTTCAGATTCCATCGTGTTTGACCAAAAATTCAACTATCGGACTCAGTCCATGCTCCTCGTTCCGATGAAAAACAATGATGAAGAAGTCATTGGAGTTATCCAGCTGTTGAACGCCAGAAAACCCGGCGAACCGAAAAAGTGCATACCCTTTTCTAATGAAAACGTGCGTTGGATTCAATCCCTGGCATCCCAGGCGGCGGTGGCGATTACCCATGTCTCCCTTATTCAGGAAATCAGGAAAGCCCATTCAGAAGTCGCTTTGGCACGGGATATGGCTATGGAAGCTAATGCTTCTAAAAGCAAGTTTCTCGCCAATATGACGCACGAATTGCGGACTCCCATGAATGCTATCATCGGATACACCGAACTGCTCAGGGAAGAAGCGCTTGAGAGAAATTTACCGGATTTCCAGAAGGACTTGGAGAAAATCAACGCTTCCGCAAAAATACTGATGGAGCTGATCAATGGTATTCTGGACCTATCCAAAATTGAGTCCGGTAAAATGAACATCAAATTGGAGTCATTTAAAATACAAGATGTCATTCAAGCGGCGATCCAAACGATTGAACCCATGGTTCAGAAAAATAAAAATGTACTGGAAGTCCAATGCGACGAAAACCTGGGTTACATGGTTGCCGACTCGGCATGGGTTCGGCAAACGTTGATCAATCTTCTCAGCAATGCCTGTAAGTTTACTGAAGGTGGAGAAATCTCCCTTGAGGTCATTCGAGTCAACAGAGACAATGTCCCCTGGGTTATTTTTAAGATTGTTGATACAGGAATCGGTATCGCCCAGAAGAAAATCAGATCCGTTTTTTCCGAATTCACCCAGGCGGATTCCTCCATCAATCGCAAATTCGGCGGTACCGGACTGGGATTGGCTATCAGCCAGCGATTTTGCCGTATGATGGGGGGGATCATCACTTTGAACAGCGAAGTGGATAAGGGTTCCACCTTTACCATTCAACTACCCGCCAAGGTCATTTCATTTAACCCGCCTCTGAGAAGGCGGTCAACAGACATCACCTGATTCTCAACCATGCCCGGAAATTCACCCCATTCCTCCGAACCGGATTTCGAACAGAGAGTCATCGAAAGTTTTTCCAAACACGTTAAAACCTATGACCGGCACGCACAACTCCAGCGTTCCATGGCGGAACGCCTGGCGGCCCTGATCCCAAATCCTTTCCCCCAGAAAATCCTGGAAATCGGATGTGGGACCGGTGTCTTCACCCGTCACCTTTTGGCGCGTTCTCCTTCTACCATTATCCTGAACGATATCGCTCCGCTCATGATTGAGCATTTAAAGAATCATTTGGAGGTCCCATCCAATTCAAAATTTCTTGCGGGAAACGCGGAGAGAATTCCGATTCCAAAAGTGAAACTCATCGCGGGCAACGCCGTATTTCAGTGGTTTCAAAATCCTCAAAACACATTACAACGATTCCACTCTGCCATCGAAAAGAAAGGATATCTCGCCTTCAGCACTTTCGGGCCCAAAACTCTTGAGGAATTCCGCTCGACTGCGCAATTCCAAGGCCCGACGCATCTTCATTCTCAAAAACGATGGAAAACATTTCTCACCCAGGCGGGATTTGAGTTGGTCACATTTCAAACCGAAACACGCCAGATATTTTTTCAAAACACTCAGATTTTGATTAAAAACCTGCAACAGATTGGAGCCGCTCCGTTGCGAATTCTAAAGTCCGGTGAGTTGAGACAACTGATCCGGGATTACGACAGGGAGTACTCCTCGTCGCAGGGTGTTTATACAAATTGGGAATTGTTTTATTTTTTTGCGCGTAAAGGGACCGGCTGAGTCTCGACGAATCTCTACTTCTTGAACGCCACCAGCATTCCGGTTCCTTCGCCGAGCGGAATTCTGCGGAATTTATGAAAACCGGT
>QIDN01000355.1 GCA_003229345.1 Nitrospirota bacterium
CGAGATCGACGGTTCCAAAAACAAGTCCAAACTCGGCGCCAATGCCATGCTCGGGGTCTCCCTCGCGGTGGCCAAGGCGGCGGCGAATGACCTCGACCTGCCGCTGTTCAAGTACATCGGCGGCACCAACGCCTGTGAAATGCCGGTGCCCATGATGAATGTACTCAACGGCGGCGCCCATGCCGACAACAACGTCGATATCCAGGAATTCATGATCATGCCGGTTGGCGCGAACAGTTTTTCCGAGGCCCTGCGCATGGGAACGGAAATCTTCCACCACTTGAAAGCGGTCCTCAAAAAGAAAAAATACAATACCTCCGTGGGCGATGAAGGGGGATTCGCGCCCGATCTCAAGTCCAATGCCGAAGCGGTCGAGATACTGATACAAGCCGTTAAAAATGCGGGCTACAAAATCGGCAAGGATATTCTGCTTGCCCTGGACGTCGCGGCAAGCGAACTGTACGCCAACAATAAATACACCCTCGAGGCGGAAAAGAAATCAAAATTGAGCTCGGGTGAGATGGTCAGCTATCTGGAAAAGCTTGTCAAAAAATATCCGATCATCAGTGTCGAGGACGGTCTGGCGGAAAACGACTGGAAAGGGTGGAAGCAGTTGACGAACAAGCTGGGCGACCAGACCCAGTTGGTCGGGGACGATATTTTCGTCACCAATACCGAGATTCTCGCGAAGGGCATCCAGCAGGGCATCTGCAACTCCATTTTGATTAAGGTTAACCAGATCGGCACCTTGACTGAAACCCTGGAAGCGGTCGAAATGGCGAAACGCGCCGGATATACCGCCGTTATCTCCCACCGGTCGGGAGAAACAGAGGACACCACCATTGCCGATATCGCCGTGGCCGTCAATGCCGGTCAGATCAAAACCGGCTCGTTGTGCCGCACCGACCGGGTTGCAAAATACAATCAACTGCTCCGAATCGAAGAAATCCTCGGGTCCAGTGCGGTCTATAAAGGGAACGATGTTTTCTATAACCTGGCAGGTAAATGATGCGTTGGTTTAAAACTCTTAAAGATTCGATCTTGAAATGGACCAAGGCTCAAAAGACTCTTGCGCTGGGTTTGGTTTTGATCGTTGCGATGACGCTGGCCGCGGTGTTCAGCGACAAGGGATTTATGAACGTTTACGACTTTACCGCAGAGCTGGATTATCTGAAGAAGAGTAATGCCGTTTTAGCCGAAGAAAACACGCGCATCCAAAAGGAAATCGACGCGCTGAAGTCCGATCCTTACGCCGTCGAAATGCTTGCCCGCGATAAATTAAACATGGTGAAGCCCGGTGAAATAGTTTATCAAATTGTTCGCGAATCTTCATCGCCTGAAAAGGCACGTTAATCCCACCTTAATTCCGCTTAAAGTCCTCCAAGATAAAGGCATACCTCTATTTTTTACTAAGGTGTTTTTCTATGAGAGAGGGCTCCTTGGAATTTCTATTTGATTTAAAATCAGTGTGTTATGAATAATATGTCAATGTAATTGAGTGATTGAGATACCGAAAAGAGGGCGCCCGCTTCTAAAAAACCTTGTTGAGAATGCAATAACCTATTGAAATTTTTGAAATAAATGGTAACTTAGATAAATACTTGGAGACATTAAGAAGTCGAGAAAACGCAGGATTGGATGCTGATTCTGTAAGCATTGTGGAACCGGATTTTTATCCCGTTCAGCCATGTTGGGTCTGTTCGTTGGGCCGAAAGGCTTTGATTTTATTTTGATTATTTACTTATCCTCAAGAGGGGGCCAACCGATAAGTAAGTTCAAATGGTTTAAAATCAAGGTTTTGCCTGAAACTTTTAGCTGTTCAGGTCTTGGCTGGATGTATGGAGTTCTTTGAATTTAAAGAGCTTAAGTAATAATTACCTTTTAGGAGGGAGCATGACCAAGCAGGATATCATCAACCATGTTTCTCAAGAAGCAAGCTTGTCCCGATCCAAGGCCGAGGAGGCCGTAGAAACGGTGATCAAGCTTATCAAGGAATCTTTGGGGCAGGGCGAACCCGTCATTTTGCGCCGATTCGGTACCTTTCAAGTCAAACAAAAATCAAAACGAATGGGCCGAAATCCCAAGACTGGTGAGGAAGCCGAAATTTCAGAGCGTAAAGTAGTTCGTTTTAAATCCGGGAAGCATTTCAAGCAAGCGGTGAACAACTCATCAGACGGTTAATCTCTCAGGTTTGGTTAGTGCTCTTTGCGAGGTTATAAAATCAGCATGGCGTCGCCATAGCTGAAGAACCTGTACTTTTCCTGGATGGCCTCCTGATAAGCTTTTTGTATCAGCGAGGAGCCTGCCAGTGTGCAGACCAGCATGTACAGGGTAGATTTGGGCAGGTGAAAATTAGTGAGCAGATGGTCCGTATTTTTGAACGTCTGCCCCGGATAAATAAACCGGTCCGTCCATCCCGACACATCGTTTTTCTCCTCCCGATTCAATTCTACAGACTCCAGCACCCGTGTCGAAGTTGTACCCACCGCCATTATTTTTCTGTTCTCATTTTTAGCCCTTAAAATTGCGTTCCAAGTCGCGGCGGGAACATTAAAGTATTCCTTCTTCATTTGATGTTTGCGTAGATCCTCATCCCGGACCGGTTGAAAGGTTCCCGGTCCGACGTGCAACGTCAGGTACACCGGCTCCGCGCAATCCGTTAATCGATCCAACATCTCCCCGGTAAAATGCAGGCCGGCCGTTGGCGCGGCAATGGCGCCCGTATTGCGGGCGAACACGGTTTGGTAGCGTTCGCGGTCCTGTTGTTCAGTGTTCGCATCGTCGCCGGGAGACCGGTGGATATAATGCGGCAGGGGCATTTTTCCGAATTTTTCCAGTTGGCCTTTGATATCCGAGTTCGAGGAGAAACGGATCAACCCCAAATCGTTTTTGCGTTCAACAAATTCCGCTTCAAGGCTTCCTTTGCCGAAGATTAACTTTTGGCCCGGCTTGTATTTTTTCAAGTCTTTCATCAGAACCTGCCAGGTTCCCGGTTCTTCCTCCTTCACCAGCAAAATTTCGATGTTTTTTCCCTGTTCGCCGGCAGTGCCCTCAAGTTTCGCCGGCAGGACCCGGGTGTCGTTGAACACCATGACAGGATGTTCTTTCAGGTAACGCGGTAAATCGCCGAATGAGGCATGTTGGATGGTTTGGGTAGGCCGGTCCAGCACCAGTAACCGGGATTCACCCCTTTGAGGGCTGGGAGTCTGGGCGATCAGTTCATCGGGAAGTTGGAAATCAAAATCGGAAAGTCTCATGGATTGCAGCAGGGCTCTAAGCTGGAGGTTATTGATTAATTTACAACTATTTAACCCGAAATGAGGGTTGACCTAGCAGGGTATTTATTATATTCTGGCGCGGTTTTCAAGGAGAGTTTACTTTACATCTTTCATAAATCATCAGGGAAAAATAATGGGTAAAACAATAAAAACAATCAGTTTAATTCTCATTTCAGCCTTTTTTCTGGTTGGCGTGGCGGATGATGCCGACGCCAAAAAGAGAAAGAAGAAAATTCCCAAAAAACCCTCATACGTAGGTGCCGTCAAATGTAACGGCAGTTGCCACGATCCCTATTATCAAGCCTGGGTGAACTCCCCTCACGGCAAGACCTTCGGCCTTTTGAAGCCGGGGGAACGCGCCGACGCCAAAAAGAAAGATAAGCTGGACCCTGAAAAAGATTACACGGCCGATCCTCAATGCCTCCGGTGTCACACCACCGGCTATAGGCAAAGAGGCGGATTCAAACCGACGGGCAGTAAAAATAAAAAGGGTAAAGACGTCAGCACCAAAATCGATCCGGAAGAACCCAACAAGGAGCAGGTCGGTTGTGAAATGTGCCACTCCGTGGCCGGTGGAGCGCAGTTCCGCGTGGTCATGAAGAACACCAAAGGCGACTTCAAAAAATCGGATGTAGAAAAATACGGCAAGCGCTGGGATTATGAAAACGTCTGTACCCGGTGCCACGGCCACCCCAAGAATCCACATGGTAAAGGCAAAGTGGACTTTGCCAAGGCCAAGGTTCACCCGATTGACAAGTATTTTAATGAGGATAATGCCGATCAAGATATTGTCAAAGACGGCAAAGTCAAGGACCGAGCCAAGACCAAGGCCATATCCGAAGGAAAAGATTTGCGGATTGAAGATTGGGATTTTAAAAAGGGCAAGCTGAAATTCGCCAAAGGGACCCGGCCTTACAGTTCCAAAAAGAAGAAATTCTACTATAAGAAATAGACTTTTTTTTAATAAGCTTTAACATATTAAGGGAGGACGGTCCTAACGGGTCGTTCTCCCTTTTTATTTTTTCTTCGGGAAACTTGTCCATGAGTGACAACAAATTCGTCAAAAAGATAGCCTGTATCGGTGCCGGGTATGTTGGTGGTCCCACCATGACCGTCATTGCCAATTTCTGTCCGGACTACCAGGTGACGGTTCTCGATATCTCACAGGAGAGGATTGACCGGTGGAACTCCAATGATCTGCCGATTTTCGAGCCGGGCTTGAAGGAGCGCGTTTTAAAGGCACGCGGCCAGAATCTGTTTTTTTCAACGGATATCGACCGGTGCATTGACGAGGCGGACATCATTTTTGTGGCGGTCAACACCCCGACCAAAACCTTTGGAGAAGGGGTGGGCAAGGCCGTGGATCTACAGTACATTGAGCAAACCGCCCGCCGGATTAAAGAAAACTCCAAATCCGATAAAATTGTTGTCGAAAAAAGCACCATTCCCGTTCGTGCAGCGGAAACGCTGGGCAAAATTCTACATTCCGGCAACAACTCCATTCATTTTGAGATTCTATCCAATCCAGAATTCATGGCCGAAGGAACGGGTATTCATGATATGGAAAATCCCGATCGGATATTGATCGGGTCCATGGACACGCCTTCGGGGCAGGCCGCTCGTGACGAATTGATTAAAATCTATGAACGCTGGGTGCCGCGCGAAAATTTGATCACCACCAATCTGTGGAGCAGTGAGCTTTCCAAACTGGTTTCAAACGCTTTTCTGGCGCAGAGAATATCTTCGATCAACAGTATTTCGGGATTGTGCGAAGCCACTGAGGCTGATGTGGATGAAGTGGCACGGGCAGTGGGGAAAGATTCCCGCATCGGTCCCAAATTTCTGCGCGCCGGGTTAGGGTTCGGCGGGTCCTGTTTCCGCAAGGATATTTTGAACCTGGTTTACCTCTGCGAGCATTTCGGTTTGCAACCGGTGGCGGATTTCTGGGAGCAGGTGATCATTATGAACGATTACCAGATGGAGAGATTCGTTCAGCGTATTCTGAGCGCCATGTTCAATTCCGTGGTCGATAAAAAAATCGCCCTGTTCGGTTTTTCTTTTAAGCCGGATACTGGAGATACGCGTGATTCCCCCGCCATTCATATTTCCAAAATGCTTTTGAAAGAGCGCGCCCGGTTATACATTACCGATCCTCACGCTCTTAAAAACGCGCAGAAAGATCTGGAAGGTGTGGAAGGCGAGATCGTGTATGAACCGGATCCCTACAAAGCGGCGGAGGGGGCCCACGCGATTGCTTTGATGACCGAGTGGGACCAGTACAAAACTCTGGATTATAAGCGGATTTTTAACAGTATGGAAAAGCCCGCCTTCCTGTTCGATGGGCGCAACCATCTCGACCACCAAGCCTTGTTTGATCTGGGATTCAACGTTTACTCGATCGGGAAACCGGATCGAACTCAGTTTGATGACCCCTCCTAAAAATTTTTTCTGATATTTTATTGTGGTTTATGGCAGAGGATGCAGTCTTCCATAGGACGGTGTGGCATGATGGGGGTATTTCTGTCCTGGGCCATGTGGCAGGTCATGCATTTCCCTGCCGTGTCGGTGGCCACATGAAAATCATGCTTGCTGAGCTTCGGAGCCGATTCCAGGAACATATAAATCAGAACTCCCGCTAAAACGAGTCCCAGTACGGTCATGGCTTTATAAAAATTAATTTCGCCCGCCCGGCTTTTCTTTTTCTTTCTTGCCATTCAATTATGCCTTACCGTTGGCTGCCGCGATAACATCGATTTCCACCTTGGCGCCTTTGGGGAGGGCTGCGACCTGGACGCAGGCTCGGGCGGGTTTACTGGTTGCGAAGGCTTTTTCATAGACCTCATTCATCCGAGCGAAATGATTCATGTCTGAAAGGT
>QIDN01000146.1 GCA_003229345.1 Nitrospirota bacterium
ACTGTGTCGGACACCTATCCCGAGATTTGGTAGATGTAATTCAATTCCCGTACCAAGTTGTAAAAGGAGCACCGTTAAACCATTAGAAATTAAATAACCATTTAATTTTCAAAGGCTTAAAATATTAAAGGACGCTCTTTAGGTTCTGAAAGAGTGCTGGAGGGTGAATTCAATTTGCATGAAAAAAGCGCATAACCCGGTTGTGTGCAATAAAAACGAACAGATACTCAAGTATTGGACGGGTTTTACCGTGAAAGGTATATAAAGGTTGTAACCTGTTGAAATTGGTATTGATTCTGCCTTCCTGAGCCCCGATCGGAGAAAAGGGGACTGCGAGAGGGGAGGGCATAAGAGGATCTACCTGAGGTTCACCCTAAAGGAGATTTGGGTTATGGCTTATATGGATTTATAATGTAATTGAGGTATTTTTCTCATGGACCCTCTAGACAGAAAGAACCTGGCTCATGGCTGAGGAACAACCCATTATAGAAAATGATCAGGCGGGGCCAGCTCCCCGAAGTTCCTCGATGAATATCCTTTTGATGGTGGTGCTGATCTTGATCGCCGGAGTCGGGGGTTACTTTTTCCAAGAGTTGATTTCCGGAAACTCCGAGTCCAAGGCTCCGTCTCCTCTGATGCAGACTCAGCCAGTTACGACGGCCCGGCCGGTATCGTCGGCGGTGGGAGTCATGGTTCCTCTGGAGCCTTTTATGGTGAACCTGGCAAGGACCAAGGGGAGCCGGATTTTAAAGGTGACAGTCACACTGGAATTGAACAATCCGGCGGTCCAACCGGAGGTTGAAGACAACCGGCAAAAGATCATGGATTCCATTCTGGTCTTACTGAGCAGTAAAACGTTCGAAGATGTGTATTCGATTCAAGGAAAATTTAAACTGAAAGATGAAATTACTACGCGGGTCAACCGGTTTCTGGCAATAGGGCATGTCAAGGAAGTGTATTTCTCTGAATTTTTAATTCAATAAATCCTTAGCAATTTTTTTTGATAAGGGTTTGGCAGGGTTAATTGATATGGAACATGTTTTATCTAAAGGGGAAGTCGATGCCTTGTTGAGAGGTGTCAGCGAGGGGCAAATTGAAACAGAGACCGATGCTCCTGAGGAAGTCAGTGGAGTGGTTCCCTACGACCTGACCAGTCAGGAGAAAATAGTTCGTGGGCGCCTCCCGACTCTGGATATTATCAATCAGATGTTTTCGAGGTTGTTTCGGAACTCATTCTCCAGTTTGATGCGCAAATCAGCCGATATCAGCACGGTTTCCACCGACTCGCTTAAATTCGGCGAATTTTTGCGGTCTCTGTCGGTGCCCTCCAGCTTGCATGTGTTTCGCATGGAGCCACTACGCGGGTTTGGCCTGATGGTGATTGAAAGCCGTTTGGTGTTTTCCTTTGTTGATAATTTTTTTGGGGGAACGGGAGCCTCTGATATCGAAGCTCTGGGCCGGGATTTCAGCGCTATTGAAATCCGAATGACCAAGAAAGTGGTTCAGAACGCTTTGGAAGATTGGGAGCGTGCCTGGAAACCCGTTCATCCTGTAGCGTGCACTTATGTCCGTTCGGAAGTCAATCCCCAGTTTGCGGCGATTGTTCCACCTACGGATGTGGTTTTGGTTATTGTGTTCGATATTGAAATGGAAAATTCCTCCGGAACGGCCACCATTTGTATTCCTTATTCCATGATCGAACCCATCATCAATAAACTCAAAGCGAACTTCCAAAGCGAACAGATGGAAGTGGATCAGGGATGGGTCAACCGCCTGCAAAAAGAACTAATGCAAACCGAGGTGGAGATGGTGGCGGAGTTGGGTCAGGTTCAGATGACCCCCAGGGACTTGCTTGGTCTTCAAGAGGGTAATGTGTTGATGTTGGGCAAGGATGTCTCCGATCCACTTTATATCAAAACCGAGGGAACCGCTAAATTCAGAGGCTACTCGGGTGTCTCGCGGGGAATGAAAGCTGTTCAAATTACAGAAGTTCTTCAATAGGGTGAATTATTATGGCTGAACATCAAGACGATTTTGAAGCATTGGATGATATCGATAACCTGGACCAATTCAAGCAAGATCAAAACGTGTCCAGTACCGGAACATTGTCTAGAGAGGAAACCCAAAACCTGGATCTGATTTTGGATATTCCTTTGACCGTTACCGTGGAATTAGGCCGATCCAAAATGCTGATTAATGATTTGCTTCAACTGGGCCAGGGCTCGGTGATTGAATTGACCAAGTTGGTGGGCGAGCCGTTAGAGGTTTTGGTCAATGATAAATTAGTGGCTCGAGGCGAAGTGGTCGTTGTTAATGATAAGTTCGGGGTCCGTCTGACCGATATCGTGTCTCCCATGGAACGGGTCCAGTCCCTGACCTGACGCGCCCGCTTCTCTACTTTTCCTTTTAGATTCTAAGTCCCTCTCAGGCTTATTTTTTCCGCGCGCGACTCCTCATTCATATCCGTTAGACTGCATTCTCCATTTTAAAGCTCCATTGATCAGATAATTTCGGTACGACCTTTGCATTTATCTATTTGGATCATTAGTGTCGGTATTTTTGACGCTATTCGTACGCCCAATGGAAAGGTTAAATCATGAAAATTATTGGTCAGATTGTGGCAGGAACCCTTGGTTTTGTCTTGCTTTGGACGCACCTCGCTTTTTCTTCGCAGTCGCTTTCGAACTACAATTTGTTACGTGATGTTACTGTGGATCGCAAGGGTGGAGAACTGCTGATTCAACTTAAATTCAAAAAACCGCCCGTCCATTTTCAGGGCCCAAAATTTTTCAAAAAATCCATTCAGATAGACTTCCCTTTTGCTTATGTGAATCCGTCCAAGCGTTATTTTTATACGGGGGATGACCGGATCCGGCAGGTCTATGTTTCGCAGCTTGATCCCAAATGGCTACGATTGCGTTTGATACTGGCTCCCGGCGCTTCGATTCTCAAGGATGAAACCGTGGTGGAACAGGTGGGGCGCGTGCTTCGTATTCGAATCCACCCAGGCGCAACGGAGCCGACTGCAGCCCAGGATAATGAGGTTTCAGAGTCGCTGGAAAGTTTGCTGGCCCGGGCTTCGCGCATCCAGCGAACGAAAGTCATTCAAACCAAAACAACTTCCGGGCAGCTGTTAAAACCTGATCTTTCTGCAACACAACCACCGGTTTCCCAACCGGCGAAAGAGGTGAAGCCCGTTGCTTCGATGAAAAAAACGGACAAGACATCTACGCCGCTGTCACAAGTGCTGGGTCAGGCTTTGAAGAGTGAGCAGCCAAAAAAAAAGTCTTCGTCCGAGCCTATGGCCTTGAAAACCAAAAAGGCCGGACTATTGGATTTTGAAAATGACCTATCCGTTGGAAAACCCGATTTGTTCTCGGCCAGCCTCAAGATGGTTTATACCCTGGGGTTGGTTTTGGGCTTGATATTTGTCATATTTCACTTGTTTAAAAAGTTTGGCTTGAAGAACAGCGTCTTCGGTGGCGAAGGGAAACCCATCAAGGTTTTATCGACCGGATTTCTGGCTCCCAGGAAAAGTATCGCTCTGGTAGAGGTGGCCGGAGATGTTCTGGTCATAGGGATTTCCAACGATCAGATTTCATTGTTGGGAAACGTTCAGGATCCGGAAAGGATTGAGCAGATTAAAGGGACGCTGCATAAAAAGGGTCACGAACGGAAACCGGTTGCAGCGTCTTCCAAGCCTGATAATGAAGTGATCCCGCCGCAGACCGTGAAAGTGAATAAAAAACAGCAGGCTAAGAGGCAGGGAGTCGACGTTTACAACAAACGTCTGGTCAAGTCTGGTTCGACCAATTCGTTTGGAGAATACGTGAAGCAATTCGAGAATTCTTCCGAAGCCGAACAGCCTGCGATGAATGATGTTGCTTCGCGAGTCAAAAAAAACCTGGGAGAGGTCCCGATTTTCAAATGAAACGACTGGCGCTCATTTTAATTTCAGTGTTCGTACTATGGATGACGGTTAACTTTGCAGTTCCTCAGGATGCTTCCGCCATTCCTATTCCCACGATTCAGTTCGGGGTGGAGGATGCCGGGGAACCCAGCACCTTGTCGACCGCTTTGCAGATCATGTTTCTGCTGACAATTTTGACGCTGGCGCCATCGATCCTGATTCTGATGACATCATTTTCCCGTTTTGTCATTGTCCTGTCTTTTCTCAGGCAAGCGATGGGGACCCAGCAGACGCCACCGACGCAGGTGTTGATCGGGCTGGCCCTGTTCCTGACCTTTTTTGTCATGAGCCCGGTACTGTCAGAAATCAACGACAAGGCCCTGCAACCGTATCTGAATGAAGAGATCACCCAGGGGAAAGCGTTGGAACTGGCGCAAACGCCGATTAAAACTTTTATGTTGAGGCAGACCCGCGAAAAGGATCTGGCTTTGTTCATCAACATGGATCAAGGGAAACGGCCGGAGACGCTGGAGGAAGTCAAAATTCAGTCGGTGGTGCCCGCATTTGTGATTAGCGAACTGAAAACAGCGTTTCAAATCGGTTTTCTGATTTATATCCCGTTTTTGATACTCGACATGGTTGTGGCCAGTATTCTTCTTTCCATGGGAATGATGATGCTGCCGCCTGTGCTGATTTCTTTACCGTTTAAATTGATGCTGTTTGTGATGGTCGACGGTTGGCACTTGACCGTCGGTTCCCTCGTCAAAAGTTTTGCATAGGATGGAGTGATGACCGAACAATTTATTGTGGACTTTGCCATGAGCTCCATTAAAACCACACTTCTGGTTTCCGCGCCCATGCTGGGCTTTGGCCTGGTCACCGGACTGGTGATATCCATTTTTCAGGCGGTTACTTCCATTCAGGAACTGACGTTGACGTTTATCCCCAAAATCCTGGCGGTGTTTCTGGCTCTGTTCCTGTTTTTTCCATGGATCATGCGGATCATGCTGAGCTTTACCGAGCAGATTCTTGTGAACTTCCCCAGTTATATTGGATAATGGAACTCTTCAATCTATCGTATGAAGATTTCGAACGCTTCATCTTCGTTCTGGTTCGGGTAGGAGCCTTCATTGTATTTGTCCCCATTTTAGGGAGTCAGCAGTTTCCCGCCCGGATTAAAATCGGCTTTATCCTTCTTCTCAGTCTGAGCATTTTTCCACTGGTCCGGCATTTGCCCATGATGGAACCCAAAGGACTGCTCGATTTCACCATTTACTTGTTTTCCGAGGCCACCGTAGGCCTGGTGCTCGCGTATGCCACGCGGTTGATCTTTACCGCGGTTCAAATTGCCGGAACGGTGGTGGACTTTCAAATGGGGTTCGGCATCGTCAACGTGATCGACCCGCAAACCCAGTCGCAGGTTTCCATCACCGCTCAGTTTCAGAATATTTTCACCATCCTGCTCTATCTGGCGCTGAACGCACATCATTTGACCATCTACGCGCTGGTCGAGAGCTTTCAGCTGATCAATCCACAGCAGTTCGGATTTTCCGCCGGAACCATGGCGCTGATTCTGAAACTGTTCGCGACTACGTTTGTGGTGGCCGTTAAAATCGCCGCTCCCATCATGGCGATTTTGTTTTTTATCAGTGTGGGGTTGGGTTTGGTGGCTCGTACGGTTCCGCAGATGAATGTTTTTATCGTCGGGTTTCCATTGCAGATCGGGGTCGGGCTTTTGATGGTGGGGCTCACCATGAGTTTTTTTAGTATGGTGATGACGCAACACATCTCGCAATTACCCAGCTGGCTGATGGGCTTGATGCACACCATGGCAAAATGACTCTCGATAACAGAAGTTAAAGGATTGGGGTTATGGCAGAAGAAGCCAATGTTGATCAGAAAACAGAAGAGCCGTCAGCGAAACGGATCCAGGATGCCGAAGGAAAGGGTAATTTTGCCCATAGCCGGGAACTGACTTCCGCCTTCGTTCTGTTGGCCGCCATTTTATCGTTCGCTATGGCTGGGGCGTTCAGCACCCGGCATCTGATGGCGACTTGGCACCACCTTTTCACTCAAGTCCATGTCATCCAACCCAATATGAAGGACATGAGAGAATTGCTGGGATGGGTGATGGACAATTCTTTTACCGTTCTAAGTCCCATTTTGTTTTCCATCATGCTGGGGGGTGTGATCGCCAACCTGGTGCAGACCGGAGGCATCCGGTTTTCCATG
>QIDN01000412.1 GCA_003229345.1 Nitrospirota bacterium
GTTCTTCACCTTGCTGCGTAATACGGAAATGGCGCGGTCGACGGCGTAGCCCTTGGCCAGTCCGCCAACATTGATTGCCATACCGCGCCTCTTCAGTCGCACGGTGTGATCCTTTATTTCAATGTCCTTGTAATTCACCAGGGAGGCTGTTTTACGAAGGGTACTCTCGCGGGGAATGATTTCCTTCTCTCCGTCAAAATTCCACAGGTAAACCAGAGGTTCAATGGTGATGTCGAACGCGCCACCGGATTGCTCGGACCAATAGATACCTTCACGAATCACTTCTTCCACTTCAGGGGATACGGGAATGGCTTCTTTGCCCGCGGCACGGTTGATGCGGGAAATTTCTGAATCGGGGAGATATGTACTCATCAACTGTTCGATGCGTTTCATCTCATCAAATGCCTGGGTGGTGACGGCTTGGATGACATCCGGATCGGGATGGGAAACAGTGATTTCCACCAGCGTTCCCATGATGAATTGCGTGCGGCGAGTGAGTTGGTCGCCAGCGTCACCGCAGGCGTTGAGGACGATTCCCAACCACAGGACTACGGCGATACATTTAAAGGGAAGGAGTTTCATTTTTTAATTTTTCAGTTCGCTGACGAGGATTTCGCGGTTGTACACCGCCTGAACATCGGACCGGCGCAACAGGCCTATTACTTTTTTGGAATCGCTGACTTTCACCACCGGCAATTGCTCGACATCCAGATCGGAAAACTTGGCCAACGCTTCGTTCAGGTTGTGGTTGGGTTTTAAAGTCACCACATCGGAGGTGGCAAGGTCGCGGGCAAGGGCGGTTTCTTCCATGCCTTCTTTTTGGGCGGCGTCACGAATGTCCGTAAATGAAATAATTCCGACCATATCCCCCTCCCGGTCCACCACTGGATAATACAGATGACGTGAATAGGATACGATTTCCAGAATTTTTTTGAAAGGCATTTCCTCGGGGATAGTGACGATCTCTTGCGTCATTACATCGCGAACGAACATGGTACTCAAGATGGAGATGGCTTTGCCCTGTTGGATGTTGATGCCTCGGTTGAGTAAGGTCTGAACGTAAATGGAATTTTTTGTGAAGCGCCGCATCGTGTAAGTGGCGACAATACAACAAACCATACTGGGAAGAACAATGGTGTAGTCCTTGGTCATTTCAAACAGAATGAGAATACTGGTCAAGGGAGCCTGCATCACCGCACTGGCCAGCGCGGCCATACCTACCAGCGCATAGGTTTCGCTGGAAGCAGTCCATTCGGGGAGAATTCCGTGAACTGCCGCCCCGAAGGTAGCGCCGACCATGGCGCCGATGAACAGGGAAGGCGCGAAGGTTCCGCCGATGCCGCCGGAACCGAGGGTTACCGCGGTGGCGATGATTTTGGTGAACACCAAAGCCAGCGCCATGCCCCAGAACAAGTTGCCGTTCAGGACCTGCTCCATTTCCAGGAACCCGTTGCCCCGTATCTGGGGAGTGAGTAATGCCAAAAGTCCGACGACCAATCCCCCGAGAGCCGGTTTGAGAATGATCGATATGTTGACCTGTTCGTCGAAAAATTTCTGGCTTCGATAATAACACTGAGTGAAAAGATACGCCGTGATCCCACACAGGATTCCGAGCAGGAGGTAAAAGAATATTTCCGAAGGGTTGACCACCTCATGCACCGGTGTCAGGAAGGTCATCTCGTTGCCTTCGAGGGCACGTCCCGTCACCGTTCCCATGACCGAGGCGATGATGATGGGGCTGAGGGAATGGATAGTGAATTCGCCGAGAATGATTTCCATCACGAAGATCATTCCCGCCAAAGGCGCGTTAAAAGTTGCCGCGATGCCTGCTGCGGCACCGCACCCGACCATGATCCGGATACGTTCGCTGGAAAGCTTCATCATCTGGCCGAACACCGAACCGATTACGGAACAGATTTGCACCGTGGGTCCGACCCGTCCCGCTGATCCCCCCGACCCAATGGTGATGGAAGAGGTGAGGGCGCAGACGGTCAATACCCGCTTGCGGATTTTTCCGTTTTTCAGCACGACCGCTTCCATGACGCGGTCGACGCCATTCTCGGCAACGGCTTCCGGAAAATAACGGCGGGTGACGCCGATGATCAGCCCTCCCAACATCGGCATGAAGGGCATCAGGGCCATCACCAGCCCGGCGGAGAGTCCCATCAACAGGCCTTCTCCGGAAAATACCCGTGCAAAAAAATCGATCATCCAGCGGAATACGGTGGAGGCGGCACCAGCGAGGACGCCGATTACGGCGGCCAGGATGAGCAGGAGGTATTCCTTGCCGAAAAAACTTTTGATTTCCGTAGGTATTGTGTCGGTTGGCTGGTTCATCGGTTCCGGAAAAAGGGTTCAGTAACCATTTCATTATAAAGGGTGTGAGTAACCCTGACCAGCGTGAGGGACAAAAGAATTTTTTTAGAGAGGCGACGATTGCCTGCGGATGGCTGTTATGATATGCTCAACAACGCTCGTTGAGAAATGAGGGCACCCATCCTTTGGCTTTCCAGATTCTCATCCCTCCGAAAGCCGGATGATCCCGGAACATTCAAAATTATTATTCAATTGTTAAGAGGAGATTCAATGGTCAAGATTGCGCCTTCGATTTTATCCGCCGACTTCAGCCGACTGGGAGAAGAAGTGAAAGCTGTGGAAGAAGCGGGAGCGGACTGGATTCATGTGGATGTGATGGACGGGAGATTTGTTCCCAATATCACCATCGGTCCCCTGGTTGTGGAATCCCTGCGTAAAGTGACGAAGCTTCCCCTCGACGTGCATCTGATGATCGAGAACGCGGATCAATATATAGAAGATTTCGCCAACGCGGGTGCGGATATCATTTCCGTTCATGTCGAGGCCTGCCCGCATCTGCACCGTACCATCCAGAGCATCAAGGAAAACGGCGCGAAGGCGGGAGTGGTTCTGAATCCTGCGACGACTTTGTTCGCGCTCGATGAAATAATCGAGCAGGTCGATATAGTGCTTTTGATGTCGGTCAACCCCGGATTCGGCGGCCAGAAATTTATCGGCTCCGTGCTCAGTAAAATCGAGCTGCTTCGTAATACTTTGAGTGAATCGGGAGTGGAGTTGGATCTGGAAGTGGACGGTGGGATAAAACCGGACAACGCGGCAACCATCAAACAGGCCGGGGCCAACGTGCTGGTGGCCGGTTCCGCGATCTTCGGGTGCGATGATTATAAAAAAGCCATCGAGGCGCTTCGAAACGCTTGAGAGGAAACTCTGAGGTCAGCGGGTGATCAGCCGCTTCATCCCACCAAAAAATGTATGCACTTTGTCCCAGAATTCGGCGTTTTTTAGTTTCCGAAGCGCTTCCTTCATGTCAGGGTCCAGGCGAAGCGCTTCTTCATACGAATGAATCGCGTCAACATAGTTGGAATCCGCGGCATAGATCAATCCCAGATTATAATAGCCTGATGCGTAATCCGGTTTCAGCTCGATGGTTTTGCGAATCATTTGTTCTGCGTCGCGGTTTTGGGACCGGCGCAGGTAGATGAGACCCAGGTTGTTATGGGCAAATGCGTATTTTGGGTCCAGACGAATCGCTTCCCGGTATTCGTTTTCCGCTTTCATGAATTGACGACCGTTGTCATACAAGAGGCCCAGATTGAAATGAACTTTGGGCTCGTCAGGGCTTAACCGGATGGACTCCACATATTCTTTTTCAGCCAACTGGACTTTGTTCATTGATTCATAGAGGATGCCCAGGTTGAAGTGGACTTGAGAATCTTCAGAGTTCAGGCGAGCCGCTTCTTTCAAAGCCGCTTCCGATTCCTCATATTGATCCAGTTTGAGATGCACCAGCCCCAGATTATTGTAGGTGTCCGGATCCTCTGGCTTTAATTCCAGCGCTTGCTGGTACTTCCGCAGGGCCTCTTCCAACTGTTCCCGGCTTTCATACAGGATTCCCAGATTGAACAACGCATCGTAATCCTCCGGGTTCAGGCCCAGGGTCTTGTGATAGGATTCCTCGGCCTGGCCCATGTCCCCCAAATGCTCGTAGATCAGCGCCAGGTTGAAGTGGACAATATGATTCTCCGAATTCAGGTGGAGTGCCTTTTGGTAGGCATTCAATGAAGCTTCATACTTTTCCTGACGATAGTAAATGACACCCAACTTAATCCAGGCTTCCTCGATTTCTGGATGATGATAAACCGTTTTCTGGAATACGTGTTCAGCCTGCCCGTATTCTTTTTTTTGGAAATGCAGATTGCCCAGCAGGTACAGGGCATCCGAGTTTTCCGGTTCCAGTTTCAGAGCGGTTTCCAATTCAGCAAAAGCCAGGCCGTATTGCTCCCGGAGGGTGTATAGCTTGGCCAGTTGTGCGTGGCCGAAAACATTCTCGCGGTCCAGTTGAGTCAGTTCTTTAAGGATTGTTTCAGCGTGATCGTATTCTTCCAGCGACTCATACAGGTATCCCAGTTTGGAATACACCTCGCTGTCCATCGGGTCCAGCCGCAACACTCTGCGAAACGCTTCCAGAGCCAAACGGTCTTGATCCTGCGCTTGGTACAGCAGACCCAGATTGTATTGGGCGTTGATGTAATAGGGGTCCAGCTTTAAAGTGGTTTCAAATTCCTCTTCAGCCAGGGAATAATTCTTGAGTTGATAATGGAGCAGGCCCAGATTGTTGTGTGCGGCCGTGTACTTGGGGTTGAGCCGTAAGGCCTCCTTGTATTCTGTTTCGGCCTCATCAAAACGTTTTTGTTCAAAACGCAGAAAGCCCAGTTGGTTGTGAATTTGCGCGTCGTTCGATTTTAAGGACAAAGCTTTTTGGTACTGGTAGTCTGCTTCGATAAAATTTTTCTGGTTGGCCGCAATATTACCCAGGAAGAAGTGGGCTTCCGCATTTTTGGGATCCAGCTTCAAAGTCTCTTTATACCCCACCTCCGCTTTGTCCTGTTCTCCCAGATTGTTGTACAGGTTGGCCAAATCCAAATGCGCGAATACATTTTTAGGATTGATCCTGATGGCTGAATGGTACTCTCGTTCCGCCTCGAAAAAACGTTCCTGATCGAAATACAGATTGCCCAGATTGTAACGAGCCTGGCCGTAATCGGGATCCAGTTGCAATGCTTTTAAATAGGATTGCTCGGCGGCGCAGTAATTTTCCTGGCAGGCGTACAAGAGGCCCAGGTTGTGATGAGGCAGGGTGTACTCGGGATCGCTTTCCAGCGCTCTCTTGTATTCGGTTTCTGCTTTGCCCCACAGCTTCTGCTCGTAATAAAGAGAGCCGAGATTATTCCGGGTGCGGGCGTTATCGGGATCCAGTTCCAGGCTTTTCTGGTAATGATATTCCGCGTCGGAAACACGCTTCTGCTGGTGGCTGATGGCACCCAGTCCCAAGTGAGCCTCGGCACTAGATGCATCCTGCCGAAGCGCTTTCTGGTACTCGTGCTCGGCAAGGTCATACATGGCCTTGGCTAGATAAAAATCACCGAGGGCGCAAATAGCCTCTGCATCCCCAGGATTTTGACGAATGTCCTGCTTGAACTGTTCTTCCTCTTCCCCGAAGCTCATACTGATTTATCCTGAATGTTAATGTGTAAATTTAGAGTAACGGCTAATCGACAATTTTTCCACAACGATTCAGAGAATTTTTAAAAATAGTTAAATCAATGAGTTATGGATTAAAATATCGGATTCTGGAATAATTGGGGAGGTAAGGAGTTCTCATAGCGCAGAATACTTAACGGGGGCCTGAAAATTTCAGGTTGGGGCCCTTATCGGAAACGGGCAGAAAAGGATTGAGCATAGAGAGCCCCATCTGTTTTCCCCAGTTTGGGTCGGTTTGTCCTTGTAAACGCTCTTGAAATCAGGCTAAAATCAGCCTACTCAAGGACTTAATTTTAACTGTTGTGCAGGGCTTGGGAATCACCCGGCCTTGATTTATTTTTTTTACGGGAGGATTTCCACCATGATGGGAATTGGTTTTCCAGAGTTGATGATCATTCTGGTCATTATCATGATTATTTTTGGGGCGGGTAAACTGCCGGAAATTGGTAGTGCCTTCGGACGCAGTATCAAGAATTTTAAAACGTCCATGAAAGAGGCAGAAGAGGCGGAGCAAACCGCTCAGGTTGAAGAGGG
>QIDN01000090.1 GCA_003229345.1 Nitrospirota bacterium
GGGTACGGTTCACGTTGGTCGCGCCGATATTTCCGCTGCCATGCTGGCGCAGGTCCACCCGTCTGAATTTGGCCACCACCACGCCGAAAGGGATGGATCCCAGAAGGTAGGCCAACATGCAAACCAGGATAATTTCCATAGTGAATTTATCTAAAGGATGGATAGGTCCCGCTCACATCAATTCCCTGCTTCTGGAATCGGGTTCCGGTGCCGAGGAGGTGCGATAATCAGCCGTTATTAAAATGGCTACTCCAAGTGTTCTTGCAGGGCTTCGTTGGTGGAACGGATTTTCAAACGTGCCTTGGCTCTTTTTTCAATCTGCCGTACCCGTTCCCGGGACAGCCCGATTTCTTTACCGATGTCCTCCAGGGTTTTGGTATCCCCATTAAACCCGAACCGCATGCGGAGAATTTGTTCTTCCCGTTGCGACAGGTGCTTGAGCATGTCATCCACCTTTTGATGCAGAGATTCCTTCATGATTTGATCGTCGTAAGGAATGTAATTGGGATTCTCCAGAAGATCAAGGTATTGGGTCACGTCGTCGTCCCGCAACGGCGTGTCTAGCGACAGGTGGGTGCGGTAGGCCCGCATGATATTTTCGATATCCTCGACGCGGTATCCCAAATCCTCCGCCACTTCGGAGGTGGTGGGCTCCCGCTCCAGTTCCTGCGTCAAGGATTTGTATTTCCGTTCGATTTTATAAAGTTTGCCCGCCTGCTTGATGGGAAGTTTGACTGTTCCCGACTGCTCCGCCAGAGAGTGCATGATGGCCTGCCGGATCCACCACACCGCATAGGTGATGAATTTGATTTGCCGTTCGCCGTCGAACCGTTTGGCAGCCTGGATTATTCCGATATTTCCCTCCTCGATCAAATCCTGCAGGGACAACCCGCAACCCCGGTATTTGTTGGCGACCGTCACGACATATTTCAGGTTGCGCCGCACCAGTTCATGCAGGGCTTTCACGTCGCCTTCCTGGATTTTTTTGGAAAGGGCCGCTTCTTCTTCACGAGTCAGTGGTTTCAGTTTGCTGATCTCGTTCATGTATTGCCCGAGGGCGTCGGGCATCTCCGGTGGGCGCTCTTTCTTAGCAACGGCCTTTTTGGCGGCTTTTGGTTTTTTTGCTTTGGGAGTTTTATTGGTTGCCATGATTGTGCTATGACCTGGAGGTTACTGAATTTCCCTCAGGCGAATCCGCGCTTCCTGGACGAACTTGCTCCTCGGAAACTTACGGATCAATTCCTGGTAATTCAGTTTAGCTTTTTCAAAACTTTGTTCATTGTAAAACGACTCGCCCAACAGAAACAGCACCTCGTCCATAAACGGCTGGTCTGGGTAAGCCGACATCAATTGCTGGAACCGGGTAATCGCAGAATGAAATGAACTGGTGCGGAAATAAAACTTGCCGATCTCCATCTGGTTGCGTGCCAGGCTTTCGAGGCATTGCTTTCTCCTCGCCTCCGCCAGGGGTCGGTACTTGCTTTTGGGAAACTCTTTCAGAAAAATTTCGAATTCCTCAAGAGCGTTCTGGGCGAACGTCTGGTCGCGGGTTTCAATATCCATCAGCTTGAAATCACTCATCGCCCTGAAGAAAGATGCCCGGTCCGCCAGCCGGTGTGCCGGGTACAGCTCCAGAAAATTTTTGAACATGAATTTAGATTCGGCGAATTGGTCATTCTTGTAATGAACCTCCGCTAACAGCAGACTGGCCATCACTTTCTCCGGACTATCCGGATAATCTTCGATCACCTTGTTCAAAGAGATCTTGGCATCGGAATAATTTTCCGCGCGGATGTACTCCATCGCATCTTTGAGCAGTTCTTTGGGCGTCTTCTCGGAAATATTGAGCAACGACACGCCGCATCCGTTAAGGAGCAACAGGCATAAGAGGAAATAGAGCAGGGTCTGCAAATGGGTGCGAAGTGGGTTCATAATCTTTCCTGTGAGCGTACAACGAAGATATTATCATATCATTTTTCGGGACCGAAAGTCAGGGTTTGCGCCTTGTGTGCCGGCGGAGGTTCGTGCTATAAAGTTAAAGGCCTATCGGATTGTCAAACGCTGGTTTAGGGCCCTTCAGGAGCGCCGGACCCCTTCATGAAAAAACCCTTAATTCTTTTGAAATCAACTGTATTGAGCCTTCCGCTGGTGATGGCGTGGGCCGATTTTGCCTGGGCCGCCAAGCAAAAAACCGTTGCCGGCTGGACCCTTATCTCCGTCATCGACAAGGGTGGAGCCATGATGTATCCCATCCTGTTCTGCTCCATCCTGATGATCGGCATCGCCATCGAACGCTTCTACACCCTGCGGAGAAAAAACATCATCAACCCCGATTTTCTGGAAAAGGTGCGGGCGCATTGGAACTGGAAGGATATCCATCTCGGCCTCCAGCTGTGTAAATCCTACGACAACTCCCTGTCGCGCATTTTAAAAGCGGGACTGTTGCGCTTCGGCGGTAAAGTGGATGAAGTCGAGCACGCCATCGAAGGCGCGGGCCAGCACGAGGCGTCGCTCCTCACCTCCAATTTACGGGTGCTGGGCGCAATAGCGAACATCACCCCCATGCTCGGCCTGCTCGGCACCGTGTTCGGCATGATCAAGGCGTTCAACGTCATCTCGCAAAGCGGCACCGGCAATCCCGGCCTCGTCGCCAGCGGCATCTCCGAAGCATTGATCACCACCGCCGCCGGACTTCTCGTCGGCATCCCCGCCTTGGCGCTGTACCATTATTTCCGGGGACGCATCGAGCGGTTCGTGTTCGAGATGGAGGAAGTGTCCTTACAGTTGGTGGAAGAGTTGAATTACGAAAGCATGCGCACCCGCCGCGCCGAAAGGGGTAAAGACGCGGGTTCTAAAGTTTCTACCACTCGCCCAGCGTGACGCTGGACGCAGCAAAATTCTCCTCCCCTTGATAAGGGGAGGCTGGGAGGGGTTGATATCAACCACCCCTAACCCCTCCTTGAAAAGGAGGGGGGATAGTGTTGTCGCCCTTCGACAGGCTCAGGGTGACAGACCTTGGGTTTATCGGTGTTTTAAAATTACCTGCGTAGGTACTCCGCCTCCCCCTTGTAAAGGGGGCCGGGGGGATTCCTCCTTCTGCTTTGGTAGTTGCTCGATTCATCGAGCGGTTTTAAAACATTTTCGCGGTTTTCGCGTGGTTCGCGGGTTATGCCTTAGATTTAACCGCGAAAGGCGCGAAATACACGAACAGGTAAACCCAAAAGGCGGGGAGGAATTATTTTTATTCGCCCCGTCCACAATCGGACCTCGCGGAGCGGTCGGTGTTTATCTGTGGTTAATAAGGGGTTGGGTTTAAGGTATGTATTTCAGACGCGAACAGGAAGAAAACTATTCACTGGAGCTGACGCCCCTCATCGACGTCGTGTTCCTGCTTCTCATCTTCTTCATGGTGTCCACCGTCTTCGTCGACTTCCCACGACGGATGGATATCACACTACCCACCTCGAAAGCCGCCAGCGACGACGAAGTCGTCAAGAACCTCGAGATCGAGATGACCAAGGATAAAAAGATTTATATCCGGGGACGCCGCACCAGCCTGCAACAGCTGGAGGCCAGTCTCGCCAATCTCAAGAAACCGCAGGAAGTCAAAACCATCATCCGCGCCGACAAAGACATCGCCTACGGCGCCGTCGTCAAAGTCATGGGCCTCCTCCAGGCCGCCCAAGTCACCGACATCTCCGTCGCCGTCAAATAGCCCACCCGCCCGCGGGATCCAATTCTTGCCGAAGGGTCTGCCAGCAGTACAAGTCATGGAAGGCAGAAGTGGAGGGTGTTTTTCAATTGAAAAGAAAAAGTTTACTGGAGGGAGTTTCCGCGTACTCCCCGGTCCCGGGGCATTTCACTTTGCAAAAATTTATCGGATTATTGGGAGAAAGGCGATTTTTTAGAGGCGATATATCTTTCATGGACATCCAGATAGGTTTCCTTTCGCAGATTAACCACTTCCTCATCTGACATAAAACCTGTAGAAAAATTATTAATTTCCGGGTCGATAAAAAGCTCAGCGGAATTTTTGAAATGAAAAATAAGATCCAGAACGTCCTCCATTCCCACCGCGATCCGCAATGTAGAGGGGGTGATGTCCGCTTCTTTCAGGGATTCCTGGTTTAATTCCGAATGGGTGGTCAGGGCCGGACAGGAAACGATGGTATCCGTTTGGCCCAGGCTGACCATTCCGCCGAACATGGGGGATAAGCTGTCGACGAATGATTTAAACCGTTGAGTATCTTTCAAGGGGATATCCAGGGTCATCAAAGGGGCCGGCAAGGCCAGATGAGTGATTTTGGCGAGAAAATCTTTCTGGCATAAACTGGATTTCACATTAATGAGTTCATTGGATTTAAAGTAATTGTACAAAATGACGGTGTTGATGCATTTGGCAAGCATTCGGTGTTCCAGCGTTTTGATTCCCTCAATCACATCAAAAGCCTTCTCAGAATCCAAAAACGCCCCTTTAATATAATAGACATTCCAAAACATGGTGTTTTCCCAGCTTATTTCTTTGAGAGCATCCTGCGGGAAATCCATGATTTGAGCTTTTTCTCCCTTGGGAATAAAGATGCGTTCGGTTTTTGCGATCACACATCCCCCCGTGGTGGTCCCATGGCCCTGCAAATCCTTGGTGTAGGAATGGATGAGGAAATCGGGCCGTTCAATTTCGGCCGGATTTTTGAGAGGTTTGATCAGAAAGGGAGTGGCAACGGTCGAGTCCAAAATAACGGTCACATGGTTTTGATGGGCGGTCCGGCAAATTTCCGGGACGTCCAAAACATAGCCGTGAGGATTGCACGGAGATTCGAGGAAAACATAAATATTTTTTCCGGATTTCAGGCGATCGGAGTATTTTTTCCGGGTAGCGCGGAAGCACGCCTTGAAATCCGGTTCCTCCACCCCGGGAAAAGCCTCAATGGCGATATCGAGGTTACTGTTTTTGCCAAACCAATCATAAATGAGTTGGTGGCTCCCTCCATATATATTTTTGTTCACGATCAATATATCTTCGTATCCGAGCAAATTAGACAGGGTGGCATCGATCGCCGACATGCCGGAGTTGAAGTTTAAAGCCATATACTTGTCCGCTTCATGCCCGCATTCCAGTTCAACGATATAATTGGCTAACGAGATGGAAGTGGGGTTTAACAGCCGGGAGTAAATACTGTGCAGAAATTCTTTTCCTTGGAACGAATCCCGAATCCAGTCAATGCAGGAATAAATATAAGTGGCCGTTTTGACGATAACCGGCTGGGAGGAAAAGATGGCGGGAATATTGTCGAACATCGAATAGGCCCCCTTGGCGTATTGGGTGGAGTCGCTGGCCCTCAATTCCCGGAATTCCTTCCGCAGTGGATTTTGCAGGTTGTCCAATAGTTTGGCGAGTTGAAAACAGATAAATTTATTCGCATTGAAAAGGGCGATCTTATCCTTGTGCTTCGCGTACAATAAATAATCGGTGGCAAATGACCATATGTGCTCGATATGGTCCTCGGCTTTATAAATATTCCTCAACAAGGGGACTATTTGATCGAACAATTCCGTCCCCTTGTTAATTCCAAAATATTCCAATTGCTCCCGGACAACATTCTCAAGATCTGAATAATGGGGTTCGTCGGACCTGTTGGGAGATAAAAGTTTTTTGGTCATGGGTTAAATCCGGTTAAGGGCTTTGGCATCGGGAGCGCAAGGAAAAGATTCCGTCCATGTTGATATGTTAACACCTTTGGCGGGTGGACAGTCAATCGCATAAATCCGCTCTCTTTTTCCGGAATGGGTGTGACCGTCCTGCCGGCGGGAATGGTTCAATCGGATTCCTGTTCCTCCATGGGCCCGATTGGCGGAAGTATGGAGAATTTGAAGAGACCGGCGGAAGTGCAAACCATCATCCGCGCCGACAAGGACATGGCTTATGGCGACGTCGTCAAAGTCATGGGTCCCACTGCAGGTCGCCCAAGTCACCGACATCTCCGTCGCTGTGAAGTAACCCGCCCCGGCGGGAGCGATCTTAATCCACCACACTTGACATCCCTCCTCAGTCGTTCTATTTTCAGGCATGCCTATATCAGGGTGGGATA
>QIDN01000371.1 GCA_003229345.1 Nitrospirota bacterium
CATGAGGGCATCGGTGAAAAACCAGGTATGGCGGCCGGTGCCGTCGGGGTCGCCGCACATTTTGGGTGCGCGGTCGTTGAGGATCACCGTATACGTTTCGCCATATTCGGACTGACCATTGCTCAATGGATCAAATATTAATTGCAACTGCCCGGCGGGATTGAGCGACCAGCGAGCATCGAGAATCCGATCATTAGCGAAGGCAGACAGAGGATTCCCGGCCAGTGTGAATGCGACCAGCGCGGCAAGTCCGAAATCAATAACCACGGTTGCCGGATACACCGGCCCGGAGGGTTCCCAGGCCCACTCCTTCCAAAAGAGTGTTCAAATGTTCGCTGGTGGCAAATTCCACGAAACCCATATCACCCGATAAAAAGTGAATGAGTGACGCCCCAACCATCAGGCCGGCGATGATGTAGGTTTTCTTGCCTTTCAACCATTGCATCGTATTCTCCGATCAAAAATTAGGTGAACCGTTTAAGGCGGGGTGGGACGGACCGGTTCGACAGTCCGTCCCTTGAGGAAGGGGATCGCGCCCCCTGCGCACGGGGACAGGTTGGAACAGTGTCAGAAGGGTCGCTATGGCATCCCAACAACAATTTCATAACCGCGCTTTTAAAATCGCGGAGTTTCATTCAAAACCCTGAGGCAAATTCCCACCTGAAGTTGCCGCCCGCGTGTTGCGGGTTTCTGTTAGTTGCCAGACAACACAAGGTGCGTCTCTGATAACCGCTTGGATTTAAATGATTTGCCCTTGAAGAAAATAAGGTAAGACCATTGACTAAATATTTGAGAGAGAAGTGAGAACAATTTTAAAAAAGTTTTGAACGCGAAAATCATGTTATTGCTTTACTTAGCACCCTCACTTTTTTTAAATTTCTTTTGTGGTTGATTTCGTTCTCACTGTTTTATATATTGCCGTCTCCCACCCGATAGATTTTAGTTTTCAAACCAAGCGCTCGGAGACCTTTATGGAGGTTCTTTGGAACAACTGTCTCGATGAAATAGAGAAACAGGTTCTTCCTGAAAATTTCAATACGTGGTTTACGCCAACGTATGCTTGCTCTAAAGACGATAAAGCCTTGACCATCGCTGTGCCCAATCGTTTTTATGAAAAATGCCTGACCGAAAACTATCTGGAGCTGATTGAGAACGCACTGGAAACCGTGTCGAACAAAAAACTGAAAGTGCGTTTCAGAGTGAATAGCGATTTCAAAGAGCGGGCATCCTCATCGACCGACGCCAAGGAAACACAACAAGTTGAAGTACCCCCGCCTACCCCACTATTCAACAATGGGTTCTTAAATCCGAAATACACGTTTGACAATTTTGTAGTGGGGCCCAACAACCAATTCGCCCATGCCGCGAGCCAGGCAGTGGCCGGGAGCCCGGCGCACAATTACAATCCTCTGTTCGTATACGGAGCGGTGGGGTTGGGTAAGACGCATCTCCTCCACGCCATTGGCAATGCTATTGTGAAAGAAAATCCGCAGACCCGGGTCCGTTACATCTCCGCTGAAAGTTTCACGGTGGATTTAATCGAGTCGATTAAAAAAGATAGGATGCAGGGATTTCGTGAACGCTACCGCCCTCTGGATGTTCTGATGGTGGATGATATTCAATTTATTGCGGGGAAGGAGCGCACGCAGGAGGAATTCTTTTACACCTTCAATACCCTTTACGAGTACCACAAACAGATAATCCTCTCCAGCGACCGCTATCCCAAAGATATGCACAACATCGAAGAACGGTTACGATCCCGATTCGAAAGCGGGTTGATTGCGGATATCATGCCGCCGGATCTGGAAACCAAAATGGCTATCCTGTACCAAAAAGCCGAAATCCATAAAAAAAACATCCCCCAGGATGTGGCTATGTTTCTGGCCAACAATATCAAATCCAATATCCGGGAACTGGAAGGTTTGTTGTTGCGGGTGATCGCTTACGGATCGTTCACTCGTCAGGAAATCAATCTTGAGTTGGCACAGGAAGTTTTAAAAGATTTCACAATCGACAAAAATCGTCATTTCACCATACCTAATATTCAAAAAACCGTGGCCCAGTTTTTCCAATTGAAGGTCGCGGATTTGAAGTCCAAAAAGCGCTCCCGGGACATCTCGGTTCCACGTCAGATTGCCATGTATATCTGTCGTGAATTTACCCAGGCATCGCTCCCCGAAATCGGCCGCCAGTTTGGTGGCAAAGACCACACCACCGTGATTTTTTCCTACCGCAAAGTTTCCGGTATGCTCAATGAAAACAAAGAAATGGGGAAGAGGGTTCAGGAGATTATCAAGCTGATTGAAAATGGATAACCTGTAAAAAACCTGTGCAAAAACTATGATAAAAACATCGAAATTAAGGTATAATAATTTCGGTTCAAAACTATCCCCATCCGTCCACGGAGAAAGCTGGAAACTGAGATTTTTACTCTTTAATATTTATCTTTAGATTCCATCAGTTAGCCGGTTTTCCCCCATTTACACAGTCCCTACTACTACTACTAGATTTATACTCTTAAATCTTATTTATTTGGATTAGATGGAAAGCGCTCAAAAAAAAGTTTACGACTCCTCAAATATCAAAATTCTGGAAGGCCTGGAAGCAGTCCGGAAGCGTCCCGCCATGTACATCGGGGGCACCGGTTTAGATGGTCTTCACCATCTGATTTACGAGCTGGTCGACAATAGTGTGGACGAAGCCATTGCCGGGTTCTGCACTGAGGTCGAAGTGATTCTTCATATCGACGGGAGTGTGACGGTCGCCGATAACGGCCGTGGAATTCCTGTAGACCTTCATAAGGACCGGAAAATTTCCGCCGCCGAGGTGGTGCTGACCGTTCTTCATGCCGGCGGTAAATTCGATCAAGACACATATCAGTCTTCGGCAGGTCTGCATGGAGTGGGTGTTTCGGTGGTCAACGCATTGTCCGAGACCCTGCATCTGGAAATCAAACGCGACGGTCAGGTGTACCAGCAAAAATATGAGCGAGGCAAACCCGTGACCTCATTAGAGGTGGTGGGTAAAGCCAATACTACCGGCACGCGGATTCTGATCATGCCGGATGGCGATATTTTCCCCGATAGAAATTTAAGCTTTGATGTGTTGTCCCACCGTCTTCGAGAACTCTCTTTTCTTAATAAAGGCCTGAAGATCCATATTCACGATGAACGGGACGGCAAAAGTCACGATTTTATCTACGAGGGCGGCATTGTTTCTTTCGTAGAGCATCTTAATAAAAAGAAAAAAGCCATCCACCCCACCCCAATTTTTATTGAACGGCAAAAAGGTGATTTTTTCCTGGAGTTGTCTATGCAGTACAACGACGGCTACGCGGAGGAAATATTCACGTATGTCAATAGTGTGAACACCCGGGATGGCGGAACGCACCTCAGTGGTTACCGGTCGGCATTGACGCGGACGATTAATAGTTATGCCATTCAAAATGGTTATTTGAAAAATATGGGGATCACTCTTTCCGGTGAAGACGTGCGCGAAGGGTTGGTTGCCGTGCTGAGTATAAAAATTCCCGAGCCGCAATTTGAAGGCCAGACCAAAGGCCGCCTGGGCAACAGCGATGTGAAGGGCATAGTTGAGCAGATCGTCAATGAAAAGCTGGGCCGCATCTTCGAGGAAGATCCTGCCCTCGCCAAGAGCATCGTCGCTAAAGCCATCAGCGCGGCTCAGGCACGCGAGGCCGCCAAGAAAGCCAAGGACCTGGTGCGGCGCAAAAGCGCGCTGGAAATCAGCTCTCTGCCCGGCAAACTGGCTGATTGTTCGGAAAAGGACCCGGCCCTCTCCGAACTGTACATCGTGGAAGGGGATTCTGCGGGCGGTTCCGCCAAGCAGGGCCGTAACCGGCGGAACCAGGCCATTCTGCCACTCAAAGGTAAAATTCTGAATGTTGAAAAAGCGCGGTACGAGAAAATGATCGGAAGCGATGAAATCCGCGCTTTGATCACGGCTTTGGGGACGGGCATCGGCAAAACCGATTTCAATATCGAGAAAATAAGGTATCACAAGATTATCATCATGACCGATGCCGATGTCGACGGCTCTCACATCCGTACCCTGTTGTTGACTCTCTTTTTTCGTCAGATGGAGCCGATCATCGAAAAGGGTTATTTGTATATTGCCCAGCCGCCCCTGTTCAAAGTGAAAAAAGGCAAAACCGAAAGTTATGTGAAGGATGAAAAGGGTCTGTCGCAGGTCTTGGTGGAACAGGGCACGGACAAGCAGGAAGTATTGATCCAAAACAAAGGCCCCGCAATTTCCGGGAAATTACTGGTAGATTTCGTCAACCACTTGATCCGATTTCGGGACTACTGCAATACGGTAGCGAAAAATAACATCCCGGAAGAGTTGTTGAATGCCCTGGTTAATATAGAAATCAGCCAGGATGATTTTAAAACACTCGGTAAACTGTTATCCCTGATTTCGAGGTTAATGAATCACCTGTTGGCCGATGTCGATAAAGAGAAGTTTGGTATTAAAGAAGGTCTCAAAAATATACCGTTGGTTTTGCACAATGGCCAGGAGCTGGGCGCCGATGAGTTGAATGCGTTTATAGAGTTAGGCGTGGCGTTGGAGCCTTTAAAAGAGAAGGTTTATATTGCCAAAACTGATCACGGTCACGACAAACTCGAGGTCAGCCCCTCCATCAAGGATTTGGAAGTGGTGATCGATTATGACTTGGAAAAAGAACGTTACAAATTTGCCCTGACCGGTCATCAGCAGGGCCGCGACTTTCATGTGAAGATCAATGCCGAGTTTATCGAGTCACCGTTGATTCAAAATCTATTCGAACTGTACCAGCCCATCGCGCCCATGGACCACCCCCCGTTTACTCTGGTGCATAAAAACGAGTCGACCCAGATCGATTCGAAAGAGGAGTTGCTCAGCGCCATTATGGATGCCGGCAAATCCGGCTTGACCATCCAGCGGTATAAAGGGTTGGGGGAAATGGATCCAGGGGAGTTGTGGGAAACCACCATGGACCCGGACTCCCGCGTTCTCCTGCAGGTGCGGGCGGACGATATGGTCGAATTGGAAGACTTGTTTTCCACCCTCATGGGAGATGCGGTGGAGCCCCGGCGGGAGTTTATTCAGAAAAACGCGCTGGATGCCAAGAACCTGGACATTTAATTGATCAAGATCCTCTCTATTTGAAAATTTATGGCTGATACCATTGAGTTAATCAATATCGAAGACGAGATGCGCAGTTCGTATCTCGATTACGCGATGAGCGTCATCATCGGCCGCGCCTTGCCCGATGTGCGTGATGGTCTCAAGCCGGTGCATCGCCGGATTTTATATGCCATGCACGGGCAGAACAACGTCTTCAACCGACCGCGTAAAAAGTCCGCCGCCATTGTTGGTGATGTATTGGGTAAGTATCACCCTCACGGTGATACCGCTGTCTACGACGCGCTGGTCCGTATGGCTCAGGATTTCTCCCTGCGCTATCCTCTGGTCGATGGCAAAGGCAACTTCGGTTCGGTGGATGGCGACCGCGCTGCCGCCATGCGTTATACCGAAGTGCGTATGGCGCAGATTGCCCAGAGTCTACTCGAAGACCTGGGTAAAGACACCGTTGCCTTTACACCCAACTACGATGAATCGCTTGAAGAACCGACTGTTTTGCCTGCGGCGTTTCCGCAGCTACTGGTCAACGGTTCTTCCGGTATCGCGGTAGGTATGGCCACCAACATTCCCCCGCACAACCTGCGGGAGATCACCGCCGCCGCCATCCATTTGATTGATCATCCCGACTGTGTGATTGACGATCTTATTAAATTGGTACCCGGTCCGGATTTTCCGACGGCCGGGCTGGTGTATGGTACGGCGGGTCTGCGTGCGGCGTATCATCGAGGCCGAGGTCAGATCAAAGTGCGTGCCCGGGTGGAAATCGAAACCAGCCCGAAGAGCGACCGGGAATTTATCATTGTGCGGGAACTGCCGTTTCAGGTCAACAAAGCGCGGTTGGTCAAACAGATCGCCCAGATGCACCGCGACAAAAGACTGGAGGGCATCAGCGACCTGAGAGACGAGTCGGACCGCGAC
>QIDN01000413.1 GCA_003229345.1 Nitrospirota bacterium
CCGCGCAACAAGCCTGCGATCACCTGGTCAAGATTTGGGGCGCCAGCGCCATTATCAAAGAAAACCCGGCCATGAAACATTCCCTGGACAGCTGGCTTTATTATTTTGGAGAAGCCGTTCCGGAAGTTTTGGAGAACACCATCGCCCACATGGAAGTTCAAAAATACAGAGGAAAGAAAGGGTTGTAGAATGCCCGAAATCATTTCTGGAAAATATGTCACCGTTTCCACAAAAGAACATAACGGGCGAAGCGGGGTTCTGCTGAGTTTTATCAATCCTGACAGTAAAGTGAATATTGTGCCTCTGGAGGCATTGCAGGAGATTCTTCACACGCTGGATGAACTCGAAGAAGACTCCAGTTTGTCTTTCATTGTTTTTACCGGGGCTTCGGGGAAGGTCCATGCCGGAGCAGACCTGGCTCTGTTTCAGGGGGATATTGATCCATCTGCGGTACAGGACTATCTGAACCTTGGGGCCACCCTCGATTTCAAAATTAAAAATATATCCAGAAAAAAGAAAACCGTTTCTATTATGCAGGGAGAACGCTTCGGGGGTTCTGTAGAATGGCCCTTGATGACGGAGTTGAGTGTGTGCACGCCAGATGCGGCGATACGATTTTCAGAGGTGAACATAGGGCTGATCCCCGGGTGGGCCGGGATTTTAAATGTCATGCTCCGCTCGAATATAGAAAATGCCCGATACCTGGCGGCCACGGGAAACCGGATCACGGCCCAGGAAATGAAAGATTATGGTCTGGTCGAGCGGGTTGCAGGAGAAAGTATCCTGGAAGATGCGCTGGATTTAGCAACACGGGACAAGATTCCTGTAGATTGTAATGTGCCCAGCAAAGAAATCTGCTCTCGTGAAAAATTGAATAAACTCATTTCTGAAAGAACCGATGCCCGAAGGTATCAGGAATTGGAGAAAAAAGTTTCCCGTAAATTGCAAACAAATGAATCGAGTAACGACAAGGGACGGGAAGATTATGTCGGAAGTTTCATCAATCATGAATTGGACCGCCTCGGCAGGCCTTTGGCTCCGTTGGCGGTTACGGCGGTGATGGAATTGATTGACCAATTTTCCGGTATCAGCTGGAAGGATTTGGGACGATTAAAGGAGATGGGTGAACATGAGGCCCAATCCTGCTTCAGGCTAATGAAAACCCTTGATCGAAGGGTTGGAGTGAATTCGGTATTGACTTCAAACCCCGCTGAAAAGATTCCGATTTACGTTGGGAAATAAACAGGACTTTTAAAAGTCTAGCTCATGGAGTGGTGGTCATCATGCCGTTGGATATCAAGGTAAAAACCTTTGGGATGGCACCGGAAGAGGATCAACTGTATGAAATCTCCGATAAAATTAAATCTTCTCATAAAGGGGATATTCTTATATTCCCGGAGTACGCAGCCTATACCCTTGAGGGCTCCCAAAAAGCCTTTGCTGAGCTTTCCAAAATGTCCAGCGATAATGGGTTGACTATTGTCACCACTTTAAACCTTCCGGGTTATGATCTGCCTTTTGCAGATCCAAAGAAAAATTATAATGCTCTTTTTATCTTTTCCCGACACGGCGAAGTCTATTGCCCGCAGGCGAAAATCACACCTCAATCTTTTGAGATGCGGCACCTCGATAAATCTTTCCCAAAGATGAATGTTGCTCCCTATTCACGCCTCAATCAAGTAACCCTGCAACGAAATGACGAAAAACTTTCCGCCTTCTTTTTTATCTGTTCCGATTTATATGTGCTACCGATGTTCGATTTCCGGAAACTGGCATCCGATATCATCTGTTGTCCGGCCAATTTTGGTAACGGGGCGGAGAGCGCGGCGGGCCGGGTGATCGAATATTCCGTCCAATCCGGATTGTTCAAGCAGGGTTTTTACTGCAACACCTACCAAAATGCAAAACCGTATTTAATACCCCTTACCGTAGGCTTTGAACAGGCCTATGAGACGGGCACCGCAGGCAAATCCTATGATAAAGAGGAAATGAAACAACAGGTTCGGAAAGCCAGCGTGGTTTATCCGGACGATGAATATTGTAATTTCAAAAGTATGTTGAAGCTGACCCGACAGGGGACTTTTACGGTTACGGTTCCAAAATCGCGGAGCCTTGAGAACGGCCTGGAAGTAACCATAGGACGCTACGAAACGGTGGTTGAGCTTTGAAAAGGTGTTGTATCCGGTGGAGGAAAATTCGCCTCATGGGAATTGGAGACTACTTTTTGACCGCTAAAACGGATTGGGGGATTCTAAAAAATTGGAGAAAGGGGGTTTTTTCCCGCGCGCCTTTCCATTGCCTGAGGTGAAATCGCTGTGTTTCCGGTTCCAAAATGTTTCCGCGTGCTCGACATGTTTATTTTTCAACTTTTCGTAACCGGTTGCCAAGCTGGGATAGGAGGCGGCTTCACAGGCGAGATTATAATTACCTTCATTGAGAGAGCCCAGTAATTGTTCAACTCTCGTTTTATATTGGGGAATTGCCTCGATTTCCTGTTTGCGGGTTGGGTTGCCCCATGCCAGAACATTGAAAAAGGTTCCCCGCAGAAACTTAAAATGCTTCAGGAGGGAAAGCATCCAGCCCGGGAATTCCCATTTCTCATCCTTTTCAAATTTATCCTTCACATATTTGAGATTTTTTATCCAGGGAATATGCTCCAACAATGGAGGCCGTAACAGAAATCTTAGTTTTTTAATTTCCCCTTTCTCGTACTGGGAAGTAATCCTTTTTATTTCTTCCGGACGGGTTAACAGATCGGCCACCCGATACTCATCTTTATAAGCCATTATCTTGAATAAATTATCGGCCACGGTTTTTGTCAGTTGAAAATCCCGGCGGGAAAAGTCAGATCGCTCCAGTTCATAAACCCTTTCCACGCACCGGACAAATTCTTCGGCATAAGAGCCATTTTGAAATTTAATGAGTTCATAAATTTCCCTGGCAAATTTGATTTGATAAGGCGGATCAAAGGAGATGATTTCTATAAGTGAATTGAACAGTTGTTTGTTGCGAAACCCCAAATCCTGCCGGAATCCCTCGATCCTATCTGCGTCGGAATAAGGTTTTGGATAGGCCAGATTCAGGACTTTTGTGGGATTGATGGCATACAGCCGACCGTATCGAAAAGCCTGAATATTTTTTTCGACATCCACATCGTTGGCCCGGATACCCTCTTCTATGGAGCTCGCATGCTCAATGGGAAAATCCTTTATACTTTGAAAGGCAAGCCCCACCAGGAAAAGATTGGTGGGCTTGAAATCCTTGAACAAGCTTTCAATAATTTCAGTTGCGTTGATAAAGATATTTTTTTCCTTGATGGTATGGTCATTGACAATATCGATGAGTTGTTTTACTTCGGGATAGGTTTCCTTCCCAACAATCATGGGCATAGTGGGAATCTTTTCGGTGTTGACGATGGCAACCGTTTTCCTCTTTGAGGTGGTTACCAGATTGGCTGGGTTGACCGCGCCGATCAAATCCGAGCAAAAATAAAGATCGGCTTCCCCGGCCTCGATATCAAATCCTTCGTTGAGGCTGGTCATTTGATGGGAAATCTTTAAGTTGTTATTGACCTCCCCTCCTTTTTGGGCCAGACCCGTATCATCCTCCTTGACCACATGCTTGCCTTCCTTGGTCGCCGCCCGCGCAAGGATTTCATAAGCGGTCATCAGGCCCCACCCCCCTATACCGATAGAAAATATTTCATACACTTTATTCGGGTCTATATTTCTCTTGGGATCTTCCAGTTCGTTATCCCCAATATATATTTTTGAAAAGTCAGGCCGCTGCAACGGTTGGCCGGATTGTGTATAGACCCGGACATAGGAGGGACATTCGCCCCGGGCGCAGGCGAAATCCTGAATACAACTGAACTGATGGATTTTGACTTTTGGACCGAACTCCGTATCCATCTTCCAAACAGACGCACATTTCGCTTCCACTCCGCAGTCACCGCAGTCCTCACACACTTCGGGGTTGACGTGAACCCGGGTTTTGGGAGCCAAATCGACATCCCTTTTTCGCTCCCTGGATTTTTCTATGGCACATTTTTGTACGTACCAAATAACGCTCAGGCCCGGTTTTTTGGAAAACTCTTCTTTCACCTGCAACGTGTCGGATTTCGGGTGCACTTCAATACCATACTTTTTCTTAAGATGGATGAATTCTTCCGGATACTCCGCCACCAGGGCAATATCTTTAATCCCTTCTCTTTGGATATTGGCGATGGCGGTTTCCGGGTCGTCCTGGCCCACCGGACGCTGGCCGCCGGTCATGGCAACCACACTGTTGTCCACGTACAAAAGGGTCTGGTTGGTGTCCTCGATATCGTAATGAAGTTTCAAATGCTGGATCGCATCCCGAATGAAACTAATATTGAGCCGGGCCGAATGAAAATAGGTTCCATCCCCACAGCCCTGGTCCGCATGCATGCGATAACTGAAGGCAGAAGCACCCATCCAAAGCAATCCCTCACTTTCCATGGGGCCGACCACCACGGCTCGGTTGCTGGCCAGGGTATCGATGATGGACATCGTAGAACAGCCGATCCCTATTCCCAGAAGGTGCTTTGGCGTAATTTCCACGCGGACAGGATGGCCGTCCAAATCTTTATTTTCCACAACAATAGAATCCACGGTCCCCTCTAACTTATGATGGCCGGCAATTTCCAAAGCGGTTCGGTGCTGGCAACCCGAACAATAACCGGGAGGCCTTTTGATATTTATTGGAACCGAGACCTCGATCAGCTGTTTCTTCTTCTTCAGAATTCGGTCGATCCCCCGGTCTTTGAACTGCTCCTTGGCGGCCAACCGTTTTCCCAGAACTTCGGATAGGATATCCGTGTCGAGATTGTTATTTTTCCGGAACAGCGCTGTCCCCCGTTCATCCTCTTTGCCGATAATCAATGGACGATTCACATCATTAAACATTTCATGCTTGATGTGGTTTTCGTAAAACGCGCGTTTCTCCTCGATCACAATGATTTCCCGCTTCCCTTGCGCGAATTCCCGGAAGGAAATCATATCCGGCGGCCAGGTGATCATGGGTTTATAAATTTCCACCTCATTCTCCAAAATGTTCAACTGTCGCAATGCGCCGAGGAGATCATAATAGCTTTTCCCGGTGGCCACGATGCCGAAATCGGATTTCAGGTTGCGGTTTTTCCATGTGTCGAATCCGAATTCCCGGGAAATTTCCTGAATCATAGGAATTTTTGAATATAAAAGTTCTTTCTCGTTCTCAAGAACCTTGGGTCTCAACAAGACGGGGCTGAACAACCGCGTGTAGTCCTGATGGGATTTCATGAATGCGTGGAACTTTTCGACGAGATCGCGGTCATCCTCGGGATCCAAAATGAATTCCTGGGAACCGTCGCAGACATGGGTTTCGACTTTTAAATTAATACCGAGGCCGGAGATCATCGAAGCTAAAGTGATCTTTTTGCCCACTTCCAGAATTTCCCTGACGTTTCCGGGATAGGCGGTCGGAACATGATTGGCAAAATGCACAAGGTCGGTTTGATGCGGGGTGGTACTGCTTTTGCTGGCATGATCGTCCCCGCTCATAAAATAGGCGGCGCATAATTGATCCAGTCCGGCCATCTGCAGATGATCCTGGACGTCAGCGATTCTGCGAACCCCCGGGCCTTTTCCATACCAGGCCCCTATAATGCCGTCGACCTTAGACGGGCCGAACAACCGGTGCAGTTGGCTTCCCCACACCATATTGGCCGCGGCTTCTTCATTGCCTCCCGGAACATGGATGATATTCCATTCTTTAAGAATGGGATAAATTTTTCTTAAATTGATGTCCAACCCACCTAAGGGACTGCCTTCATAACCGGAGATGAAGTAGGCAAATCGTTTACGGGGAAAGATTTTTTTTAGAAGCCGAAGGTTGTCCAGGGGAAGCCTGACCAGAGCCTGAATACCGGTCAAATGAACACGGCCTTCACAGACCAGGTAACGCTCCTTATCGAGAACGGTTTGATGGCTTTCCTGGACAGAATCTTTTTGGGTTCCAGGAGACTTTGGTAAATTCATGGGTTCTTCTCTCAATATAAAACCCGTGGGGATAGACGGGTTTTAATCTCCGATCATTTCAATTCCCAAAGCGACCGCCTCTCCACCGCCCAGGCACAGCGTGGCGATTCCCCGCTTCAGGTTTCTGAGTTTCAACGCATTCAGGAGGGTGACCAGGATGCGGGCGCCGGACGCCCCAATGGGATGCCCCAGAGCCACCGCCCCTCCATGAACATTGACTTGTTCCACGTCGAGGCCCAGCCGGTTGCACACAGCCAGGGTGGATACGGAAAACGCTTCGTTGATTTCGAAAAGATCGATATCGTTCAGTGAAACCTGCCACTGCTCCAGGAGTTTTTTAACGGCCCCTACGGGAGCGATGGGAAACTCCTCCGGCTTCTGGGCATGCGTGGCTTGAGCGGTGATCCGCGCCATCGGCTGAAAATCGGTATCCTCGGGACCCAACACCAGGGCTGCCGCGCCGTCATTGATGCTGGAAGCGTTGCCTGCGGTTACCGTTCCTCCCTTCTTGACAAAAGCGGGGGACAGGGTTGGGAGATTATCAAGGTTGTCCGCGTAGGGTTGCTCGTCTTTTTCGACCACCGTTTTTTCTCCACGGCGGGTGACGGGTACCCCCACAATCTCTTTCGAAAAATAACATTCATCCTGTGCCGCCCGGGCACGCTGGTAACTCATGATAGCGTAGTCGTCCTGGGCTTTCCGGTTGATGGAATCTTTGCGGGCCAGCGCCTCTGCGATTTCTCCCATATGATGATGGGTAAAGGAGTCGCATAAGCCTTCATGCACCATGCTGTCGATCAGAGTCCGGTTTCCCAGTTTGTATCCCCGGCGAATATCCATGAGCAAAAACGGAGCCTGACTCATGCTTTCCATGCCTCCCGCCACCACAAACTCCGCATCTTGCAAACGGATGGCCTGGTCGGCCAGCATCACCGCCTTGAGACCCGATCCGCAAACTTTGTTGATCGTAGTGGCGCCGACGGAATCGGATAAACCGCTTTTGAGTGTTGCTTGGCGCGCCGGGGCCTGACCCACTCCCGCCGACAACACGTTCCCGAGAATGACTTCGCTGATTTTTTCGTTGGGAATTCCGCCTCTCTGAAGTGCCTCGCGCATCGCGATCGCGGCTAAATCCACCGCCGGGATGGAGGCTAGAGAACCGTTGAGTTTACCGATAGGGGTGCGTGCCGCACCGTAAATATATGTATAGCCCTTAAAGGGAAGCATAGAACACCTTCAAAAATCCCCTCCCCCTCTCCTATCTAATATAGGTTTTAAAAGTCAATTAAGCAACCGGAAGATGGGATATTAATTGACTAAAAACCCTTATAAAATAATAAGTTATGAGTTTGCGCCGAGAGGATGAAGGCCGCGGCCCCCTATGGCGCCCAGAAACCGGGGATTATTAAGGGCGGAGAGTTTCCACTTTCTCCATATAGAAAATGGAGTCAAAGTATTTCACGGATAACATTTGGCCGGTAATGTTGAGGGTTGAATAGGACAACTTGTCGCTGATATATTTCATGGCCATCACGGCCTTTCTCCAATCGTTCTCATGGTCAATCAGGTATTGCGCTTCCTCCAGCATCAGTCCGGCTTCATACACCCGGATTAGAAGTTCAGCGAATCTCCGGGCCTCAATTTGTTGAGCTGTGTCCGGGTCTCCCGACTTCAAAATATTTTCTCTGGCACTATGGATGCTTTCCATCCCCTGAAAAACCAGGTCTTTAAAAGGTATCAATGAACCACTTGTAACGGCTTCTAAATGAGATTTGATATCCTCAATTAAAACATCCAAAGCAGACTCTTTGGCAATGGAACGTTGAATGTCCAGCGCCATCATATTATTAGTCCCTTCGTAAATGGTCGTGATTTTGGCGTCCCGCACCAACCGTTCGACCGGAAAATCACTGATATACCCATAGCCCCCAAAATTGCTGACCGCCATGTCTGAAGCGGTGACGCTCCACTCGGATCCCCGGTATTTGGCCATGGGAGTTAAAATC
>QIDN01000149.1 GCA_003229345.1 Nitrospirota bacterium
CGCTTCCAGTCCGACGCCTCCCAGTGTGACCACGATCCGCGGTTGCATCAGTTCCAGTACCGATTCCAAATAAGAGGAACAGTTGCCGATTTCTTTTGCGGTTGGTCGCCGGTTGTTGCCGTTTGCCAGGGGATTGCACAGCACCGCGTTGGTGACGAAGATGTCCTGACGCGTCAGTCCGATATGGGCGATCAAGGCTTCAAAATTGTCGCCGGACTTGTCACCGGAAAACGGGATGCCGGTGCGCGCGCCACCGAAGCGTCCGGGCGCTTCCGCGACAAACAGAATGTCGGAATCGATCGAACCGTTAGCGGGTCCGAAGACGGCACTCTGGTTGACCATGTTGGGGCAGGTGGTGCACTTAGCGGCTTGCCGGGTCAGGCGTTCGAATTCATGTTGAGGATGAGGCATGCGCATGGTTTTGCTGTTTTACCTTAATTCTCCTCCAAAGGGGAGAAGAATTAATTGAAATCCTGCTATCCTGTCCGGCTCCTGCACGGAGGAGAAACTGGCTGGCCGGTAACGGCCAGAGGGGATCCCTGGAGCGCGGTTCACGCTTTTCAATTTAACCTGCGGCGGTTCGCCGCCTCCTGCCCGGAGGGGGAACTAGCTGACCGTTAAAGGCTATCGATGATCCCCATGCGCAATTCATGATTTTAAAATCACCAGCGGCGGTTCGCCGCCTGGGTCAGGAGGATTTTTTGTCGTGGGTGGCGGGCGTTTCTTCTTCCTCATCTTCGTACTCGTCCTCATCGTCGAGGCTGGTACGGCAGACGACGAGGAATCCTACGAGCAAAAGCACGCTGGCGATGATGGTGAGAATAATATCCATGATTCTAAAACGGTTTGACGGTGGCAAGATAGATCATGCCGCCGGCGATGATGAATATGGCGATATGCACCATCATAGCGTATTTTTTTGGCAAATGGTCCTGTTTGATCTGCCGGCCATTCTGAAATCCCAATGCCACCAACACCAGCAGAAGCCCCAGTTTGGGATAAATCCATTGGGCCTTGTCGAATACTCCGGTTTTGATCGCCAGATAGAGACCAGAGGCGACCGTTACGAACAGGATCGGATAATAGATGAATTTGTTTATGCGCTTCTGGGTTTTTCTGAGACCCTCGCGTTCCTCCGCCGATTTAAGGCGCAGGCCGAGCACCACCGACAGGGATTGCAGGAACAATGTACCCACCACGAGGCACATCGAAAGCATATGAAGTGTCAGGAAAAAATTTTTCATAAGTATTGAGGTGCCTGTCTCAGGAATTTTCTTCCACCACAGCGGGTTGGGCGTCCCGTTTCCAGTAGGTCAGGCTGGAGACCATCAGGGCCAGGCCGATACCGCAATAGATGCCGCCTACCACCACGTAGCCCCCCAGGTATTCGTTGAATGTTCGCAGGGAAACGCCTAGCAGGATCATTCCGGCGATCAGAAAGTAAAATGACTTGGCGTACACATGATGGACTTTCAACGGTTCTTCTATGCTTTCGATACGCGATTTGTTGCGGCGCGCGGTTTTCGAGAGCACGAACCGGCCCTTGGCCACGCCTACAATGATACTGATAGCGATGGAAATCGCCAAAGCGGTTTGGGTGGCGCTTTGTGTTTCCAGGGCGGTTTGGTACATGGTGACCCCCCGAATCATCAAAAATAATCCTACCAGGCCCCAAACGGAACCGGCCAGGGCATAGAGACTGTTTTTGTTCACAGCAGTGTCCTCATAAGCGGTTAGCGATTCAAATTAAGATGACGGGAATGCAGAAAGGATTCTATCAGAGAAAGGTCATCGTTGGGAAGGACGTTCGCTCATTTTGGTACCCCGGACCGCCCGGACCGCCATTCGGCCGCTTTTGCTTTTATAGAGGGTGTCGGCCTTGCCAAGGGTGAAATTCACGATATATCCGTCCGAACCGACGCCATCGGCTGTCCAGACGGTGGCCAGTGGGCCATTGGGAAATACCGGATTCATTTTCATGTCTTTTCCGTATTTATCCTGAATGGAATGGTCTGTATCTATCAGTATTAACATTTCTTCCTTTTCCGGAAGCCGCCAGTCGTTGTACCCGGCTAACTTCTGATAAGCCATGTTGTGGGTATATTCGCGGGCCTCGTCCCAGGAAAGCCATCGGGCTTCCATTTGCCAGGAATCCTCTTTGGCCCACATCAATCCGGTCAGGTTATCGGTGATGGTGTTATCGTTATTGTCGGTGAATCGGGGTTTGTCTTCTGTCATGTGATTTATGTTCTCAGGGTCGCCTGGTCCTCCAGGGACATGGCGGACAAGCGAGATTTCAGGTTATTGAGATCGAACTCCGGCGGATGTGTTAATTCCGCGCGTTTCTGGATGCGTTCGAAAGATAATTTCAACAGAGTGTCCGAATAACAGAGCAGACGTGTCCGGCGCAAAATCTGCCTGACCGTCTTCCGCGATATTTTGACGGGGTCGTCTGATTTCAAAAGTTCCCGGTTGTTATGGAGAACGGCCACCGTCTCCACCGCCATCCACAACGGCCAGATGCAAAACAGCCGGATGCGCGTTTCTTTCCGGGGAATCGCCAGGGTGAATTTTAAAGCGTCCTGCAAGTGTCCCATGGTTTTGTTAAGAAGCTGCGCCATGATTTGAAGATTTTTTTCCTCCGATGCCCCGGCGCTAAACTCTTCCACCGTCAGACCGTTGGATTCGATGTAAGAGCGCGGCACATAGGACCAGCCACGTCCCCGGTCGACAATGATATCCTTGGAGATATTGGTCATCTGCAGGCCGAGGCCGAAAGAAACCGCAGTATCACGCATGGTTTGCCGGGCATGTGGGCTCAAATGGGGGATCTCTTCCAGGAACAGGTTGCACAGCATTTCTCCGACCGCACCGGCTACGAAGTAACAGTATTCCTCCAACTCCTCTTCGTTTTCCAAAAGAGTGAGGGCGTTGGCATCGAATTTTTTCTGAAAGTAGGCCATGCCTCGGGCCATTTCCGAGACCGAAGGAATGATCTGCGCCTGGTGATTGTCCGGCAGAGTGTCAAATACATTGAACGCTCGCTGGGTCTGGGACAGCAGTTCCAGATCGTTGGGGCTGCCGTCGACCGCTTCACATTCCCGGACCCAAGAGGTCAGAGAACCTCTGCGGTAATCCACATCCTGGATCAGGCGGGCAAATTCCAGCAGCAGTTTGATTTTGATTTTGGGATCGAGTTGAGCGGCGTCTTCAATGGTGTCGATGATGCGGCAGAACAGGTAGGCGATCAGGATGCTGCGGTGCAAATCGCCCTTGAGGACGGAGATATTGAGCGCAAAAGTCCGGCTGACTTTTGGCAAAGCTTCTTGGCAATATTTCCAGTCATCCATCACCTTGCGCTTTAAACCCCCCAGGCCTGCACGTCCCGTAGACGGGGCGATTGGCTGGCCCGTCCCTGGTACCGGTCGAATGAATAAAATTTCAGTTTTATGGAACCTTCGTGGGATTTTGGAACGGTTCCTGAATGGACCTGGTTCTCCCAGGCCTAATGAACCGGCTGGGTTTCCAGTTTGTCCATTTCCCTGGCGATTTCGAGGATCGCCGAATGCACGTCATTGATAATGTATTCCGGCGTGCTGGTTCCCGCCGTGATTCCGACATGTTTTTTGTTGTTGAACCACTGCTTGTCCAACTGCGATGAGGCTTCAACGTGATAGGCTTCCACATTCCTCTCGTCACACACTTGCACTAGTTTTTTTGTGTTCGACGAGTTGTAACCGCCGATGACGATCATCAGGTCTACCTGATCCGCCAGATCCCCCACGGCAATTTGACGGTCACGGGTCGGCTGGCAAATCGTATTGACGAAGGCGACATCGTCCACGCAATCCATTTTTCGGATTTTCCCAACGATTTGTTCTACTTTTTCGACCTGTTGTGTGGTTTGGCTGACGATACCGAATTTTCTTTTCCCGGTGGCTCGCAGTTTTTCCAAATCATCTTCGCTTCCCACTACAACATAGTCATCAAGATCACCAACAATGCCTTTGACTTCGACATGGTCTTCCTGCCCAATCACCACGGGAAAATAATTTTTTTCCACCATGGATTTAATCGTATTGTGAACGCGCATCACCAGTGGGCAACTGGCATCGAACACGACCAACCCGGCATCTGTCAGTTTCTTTTTCATTTTTTCAGCCGCACCGTGAGCCGTGATCATGACTTTCTTGGTCTTGATCTGGTCGATGGCGTCGGCTCCGTCGACGACAGAAACCCCGTTCTTTTTCAACGACTCATTGACCTGTCCGTTGTGAACCAGTTGGCCGACAATAGTGAGATCTCCCTTGAACTGGGGCTCCAAAGCGAGATTGATGGCGTCCTTGACTCCGAAGCAGGTTCCAAGAGCGCTGGCGAGTGATATTTTCATGGGTTTTCCTTCGAATTAATATAAGGGATCAACCGTTTCTCAACGGTAAATATCTATTAAGTCCTGAATTCCAATAATATCAGACTGACTGGGGGAATTAAATAAAAATCGGGCACCGGGAAAGGTCTAATCACTTTAAAAACAGGTTTTTCAATAGTTGTAACGTGGTCTCCCGCCCGATTTCTGCGATCGATTCGGTTAATGGGATTTTCTTCGGGCACACTTCGACGCACACCTGGGCATTGCCGCAATCGGCGATACCGCCATCGCCCATGACCGCATCCAGCCGCTCCTCTGATCCCATGGCGCCTGTGGGATGCATATTGAAGAGACGGACTTGGCTGAAGGTGGAGGCTCCCATGAAATTATTGTCCTTGGTGAATTGAGGACAGGCTTCCAGGCAACATCCGCAGGTCATGCATTCGGATAGCAGGTAGGCCTTGGCCCGTTGTTTTTCCTGAACTACAGGACCCTCGCCGATGTCGTAAGTGCCATCGATATGAATCCAGGCTTTGACCTTCTTGAGATTTTCAAACATGCGGCTCCGGTCCACATGCAGGTCGCGGATAACGGGAAATTTGGACATGGGTTCCAACACGATGGGTTGGGGAAGGGCATCCACCAGCGCGGTACAGGCCTGCCGCACCTTGCCGTTGATCACCATGGTGCAGGCGCCGCACACTTCCTCCAGACAATTGCATTCCCACACGGTAGGCGTTACTTTTTGCCCTTGCCGTGTGACCGGGTGCATCTGGATATCCATGAGACAGGAGATGACGTTGGCCCGGGGTTTGTGGGGCAAATCGAATTCCTGCCAATAGGGTTTCGTGTCCGGTTGATCCTGACGTTTGATTTTCAAGCGGATGGTTTTATCGTCGGGCATGGTTACCTTCAATCGTATTTTCGGGGCCGGGGTTGGATCAGTGAAGTATTCACTGCTTCAAAACTGATCTCCGGCTGATGATTTTTGTATTCGGCGATGGTGGTCTTCAACCATTGCTCGTTGCCTTTGTCGAATCGTTTCATGTAGGCGGTGTGTCCGGAGGGGAATTCATTTTCCTGAACTTCACCGTATTGTTTTTTCTCTAGATAATCGACGTATTCGTGCGGATCGAAATCTTTGGGCTGGTTCAAATCGAACTCCGGTTTGTAGTGTGCTCCCCGAAATTCGTTTCGGATCAATGCTCCCTGGGTGATGATTTTAGCGAGCTGAATCTGACAGTGCAATTGCTGGATCATGCTCGGCGCCGGGTTGGACCAGTGGGCGGTGTCGAGGCATTGCACGTCCTTGAATCGGATTTCCAGATCGCTGATCTGGGTAAGCGCCTTTTCCAATTTGGAGTTTTCCCGGACGATCAGTACATTCGCCAGCATGATGTTTCCTAGATCCTGGTGGAGCGTATAGGGATTTTCCTTGCCGCTCATTTGCTTGAAGGCCTGCATGCGTTCCCGCCACTGGTCGCGGGCCTGGTCGAACACGGTCGACGGCACATCCTCAAAATGCGAGCCGAGATTTCGACTGTACTGGATCAATCCGGGGCCCATCATCAATCCGGTATAAATACAACTCAGCAGGGAGTTGGCTCCCAGCCGGTTGGCGCCGTGAAACTGATAGTCGCATTCTCCTGCGGCGTAC
>QIDN01000093.1 GCA_003229345.1 Nitrospirota bacterium
GCAATCTCGAAGCCGCGCGGATCGGGTTTGGGAGGGACGTCGGTGACAATGGCGACGCCCTCGAAGGCATCAAAACGGTCCTCCATGGCGTTGGTGTAGATCGCCACACGCAAACCGCTTTGAACCATTGCCTGGACATGTGCTCGCACCGATTCCGAGAATACCCGGGTGTGATGCGGCCCCAGCGTCCCGTCAGCGTCCAATAAAACCCCTTTTATACCGTCCGCGGTCAAACGCTCGATGGGCACGTCCTCAAACCGTTTGACGGCCCTATACGTCTTCAGACTTTTTGGCGAAAAGGGCAGGGCGAGAAACCGCCGGACTTTGACCCATTTCAGGCCCTCGCGCGGGGTGCTGGATTGTGTGGAGGACGGGATCATCGTAGGCAAACCTCGGGTTGGTGAAGGACCGCCCCCAATTATACCAGACCTCAACTAACTTTAATAATTTCAATAAGTTTGATGATGGCTGACGCCTGCCTTCCGGTATTGAAAAAGGCAACCTCCTTGGAGGTTGCCTTTTTCTGTTTTGGAAGGGGGGGGAAACCTTACCCGGTCCGGGACCACAGCCCGGGGGTCGTGTCCTTTTCATGGACCGGGATTGTGTTCTTTATCAGCCCGCGATTAAAATCGGAGCAGGTCTCTTATATCGCTGTCGAATTTGTCACGGTTACGCTGTCAAACTGGAAAATTTGATCCGTGGCTCCCACCCCGAATTCTCCAGCGGTTAAGTCTGGATCAGTCACGGCGACATCTCCCCCTGGAATATTCGGAAGGGCCCAGATCGCGGGTTCATCCGCGTTGGGATCGGCCGGGTCAGCCGGTTGCCATAATTTGACTCTTATATCGTTACCCAGGATTTGAGCTTTAAGGGTATAAGTGGTGTCCACGGTAAAGGGATTTATACCAATATCAGCGTCCGTCAAGTTCTTAGTAGCCAATACAGTATTCACACTCGCGACTGTTTTGCCGATTTGCAATGTATAGTTTGCGCCAAGTTTGTTGATACTGACCCAGTAATAATTATTCTGGTCCAGATGTCTTAAGATGACACCCATGAAATCGTTGTTTTGCCATGTCATTCCCAATTCTTGTTTCAGATTGGTTTGGACCGCATAATCCTGCCAGGCAGAACACCCGTTCAGGGATCCTACAAAGGTTGGCGTGGGCTGTGTCGATACAAAATACTCCCCACCTACGGGACCGGCAATTACAAAGTTATCTACGGCCAACGGAGCCCAGGGTTGGGTTTGCGAACCGTCGAAAGGATCGATAAAACCCTGACCGCCAAAGGAAAAGCCCACCGGGGAGGCGTTGTAGATGGGTTTTAAGTTACCGCTTCCGTCATCCACGAGGGCACTGCCCGATACGGTGGATGTCAGATAAGGCGACGAAAAGTCGTAGGCAAGGACGGTAGTCCCTTCTCCATTGGAATCGGACGTGATCGATGCCGGGGTGGTCGTGATCGTGGTACCGCCCGTCGCGGTAAAATTTATGGTTGATCCGGAAATCGGATCACCATTTACGTCCAACAGCGTGGCCATAACCGTGGAAGTGCCGGGACAATCCACGGAAACCGGAGTGGCTAGTATATCTACATTCCCCCAGGGAGCCATGACCAGATTCCTCGGCGACATTTGGGCCGTGAAATCTTCTCTATTGTACTTGTCGCTGTAGGCCGTGCTTCCACTCACCACAGCGGCGAGGCTTCCCTGCTTGTAACTACCTGAACTGGTAGTCTCTCGGGGGTTGGGCTTGTGCGAGCGTGCCAGTATATCGATTTCCACTTTTCGAACATCATTCAGTTCTGACAGCGGAAACGTATAGGTCCAGTTTCCGCTGTCGGGAACGCCGTCATCGTCCGCATCGACGGCGATGTCTCCAACGCCGTCACCGTCCGTATCACTGAGGATGGGCAGGAGTTGGCCGTTGCGATTATAATATCGAATGACCATGCTGTCGATATCCCTTGCGACCAGACTCCGCTCGATAGAGGTGCCGCTTGTATCGGGAGTTACTTTATAAAGGTTGAAGGGAGTTGCCGACGCGGTCATTTGAACGTTGATCGTGGGGTTTTCACTGCTCTGGATCGAACCGTTGCCATCCACGTCAAAATGTGAAACAAATGAAAAGTTAGTGTTCACAGTTCCATCCCAAACATTGGCGATGGTGTAGGTGATGACCTCATCATTCTGAATGACATTGTCGTTGTTGGCGTCATAAACCGCCGTAAGATAATGGTCCGATGCCGCAAGAAAGCGGGTGCCGCGAAGGACATTGAATCCGGCATTCTGCACGGAACGGGCGACAAATTCAGTCGCGGCCCGGCCATTGGCCTGCAGGGTGTTGAGTCCGGTTTGTGTGGCAAAATCTTTCTGTTGCGTTCGAAAGACGTGAGCCAACAAGCCCAGAATCACCAGGGACATGACGGAGGCTATCATCAATTCAATAAAGGTAAACCCTGCCTCGTTCTTTTTCATCCGTTCCATAAAAGTTATATTTGGCATGACTACTCTCTTGTTAATTTAATATTAATTAAAGTCTGTTCTTCAAGAAATCCTAGCCTTCAAGAAACCCTACCCGTTCCACACTAAAAATAGAGGGAATGAAGGGAGGCCAGAAATTTGGATTTTGAAACCGCACATCCCATCCCCATTGTCTGCCGGGCGCTGTATATCGATTGCCACCGTAAACCCAGAGTCCATTCGCTTGAAAGCTGGTCCACAGGTTGATGAAACTTCCCAGGATATTGCAATTCACACCCGACCAACTTTCATGAAAGCGGGGATAGTTTTCCAGACCTCCGCTATAGTTACCGCCCCCGGCAGGGGTCGGTACATTGCCCCCAAAGAAAGCGGCATTAATATTGGTCACACCGGCGCCACTGAGTCCGGAATTACAGTTTTTGGTGGTAAAGTTGTTGGACAATATATTAATGGCATCTGCCACCAAAGCTACTCCACGGACAGTACCACCGCCGGAATTAAAATCCCCTTGAATATAAATAGGATTATCGGTCGCTATGGTCGTATTAGCCAGGAGATCAGCGGGAGACCCTCCCATGCTTATAAGACGAATTGCCTGGAATCGAGCTCCAGTATTTGTGAATGGGATGGTTCCTGTGGAAGACCGTGAAGTATAAATCAACATGCCGTCACCCGCCCAGGTGAGACCTTCGCTGGCCATATGACTGACATACCATGTATGCAACCGAAACAGATCAATATCCGTCCAATCGACCCACCGGTCGCCCTCACGGTCTTCGCAAAGAATATTTGTTAACAGGGTCTCACGTACAATGCTATTAGCCGGCATAGCTGGTTCCCCATTGGGCATGATTCCTCCAAGCACTTCCAAAGTCACATCCTCTAATACGGGCCGGGAGACCCAGATTTCAAGGCCGCCGGCGCCCTCAACGATTTTCATTGAATCGATTCGAGGATTTTGTGGAGCATCCGCGCGCCCTTCATAGAATCCGTTTCTCCAAAATTGGGTCTGACCCGGGGCAGAGTATTGCTGCTCATTTACCAGGACGTAATCATTAAATAACGCTTCTTCCGTACTTTCATTGGCGGTGGTAATGTCGCCGTCAGGAAGCATTCGCTGGGGGGTGGGAACGGTTACCAGGGAACTGTCCGTTTTGACGAAGACATTGGAGGAGCCATAGTCGGCACCGTTATTTTTTCTTTCTGTAAAAATTTCGCCTCCAGCGGAAAGAAAATGAGGAGAAAAATTGCCCGCATCATCATAATTTCTCAAAGTCAACGCATTGTTGGTTCCCATATAAATATCGCCATTGGCATGAATACGGCCCCAACTGTTCATTACCGGACCCGGCAACAATTCCAAATCCGCACTATTGCCCGTTCCCCCGTAGAATACGTAATATTGAACCAGGGGAGTTTCTAAAATACGGATACGCTCTCTGATTTGTTCGCTGGTATTGTCACTGAGGGAAGTGGATGTCGCTTCTATATCAAACGTGTGGGCATAGTGAAAAATGGTGCTGTTGCCGGACGCGGTTTGGTACAGAAAACGATCCAAAGGGTTCGTAATGTTGTAATAGACGTCGTACCCGCGATAGTTGCTAATCGTTATACCGGGACTTCCTCCCTTGTTGGCGGTGGTGGTGTATATGCTAAGGTTTTCAAATTCCTGAATAATGTCGTTGACTCCCACATCCAGGCCGACTTCGGCGGTGTAAAAAGACTGTTTCCCTTTTTTATGGGCGCCAGACGATTCCACATTCAATTGGGTAATCTGAATTGCACCAATCGAAATGACGACCATGGTGACCATCAAAACCAGCACGATAATGAGGATGCTCCCCTGTTCTCCGTTTTCCCGGCGGAATACATTATTTATATGCGAAAGCTTTTCTTTAATATTCATTGGATGAATTGTCTCCTCTGTAAAACAGTACTGAGTACTATATTTTTTGTGCCACCGGCAGGATTTGTATAAGACACATCTACCTGGGCCTCGACCAAATGAATTGTCTGTGGGATGGTAAAATTCTCAGTGGCCCACGCGGGGGGCGGAAAAACCGTAACCGTCGTCGTTCTGGAAAAATTACCCACCGTCTCTGTTAAGGTGCGTCTAAAGTTATTGGGAGCGCTGAAGCCAGTCAGAAAACCGTTTGTGTCATCCACAAAGTAACTGAATCCATAAATTCCGCCTAAAGGCTCATTCGTGGCGAAACGCTTTATCTCTTCCATGCGATCCGATGCGATCATCGTGGCTTTCGTCATGTTATCCGCACCTCTTTGATTGACGCTCACCGCTCCCGACGTCGAGAGCAAGCCCAAAATGCCGACGGATAGAATCGTGATGGCAATCAATACTTCAATTAACGTAAACCCTGAATGGGATTGCACTTGAGTTTTTAATCGTTTCCAGATTTTCATAATAAATTCACCTGTTTTTTTATTCCCAAGGGATCGGGGATAACCCGGCGTCGTATTTCCACAGTTCCGCCGCTCCCGTCGCCTGGATAATGCTGATTCCCCGCAATCGGTCATTGCCCACTGGGAGATCATCCTCGTGTATTAGAAAAAGCACTCCGCTCACACTAGCCTGTCCCCGGGCATCAAAAGTGACGATGTCGCTGGGTCCCATCTTGACCGTTTCGGTGACGGTGTTATTGTCCATGTCGGTTATGGAAGAACCGTAAAATCCGAATTGAACATGATTTTCCAAAGCCATACTTTTCAGGGGTTCCCCCGTGTTGGCAGTCCCATTGTTGTTGGTGTCGTCCAAAATGGAATAAGTGTGGGATGCTGGTACAAAGGTCACGACAACATCGTTGTTATTTTTAATGGCGGCCATTCGTGCTGAAAGCAGATTCATATGCACACGGTTCGATTCCGCACGAATTTGGTAGTTGGTTCTCCAAGCTGAAAAATTAGGTACAGCCGTGGAGACTATGATGAGGAAGATCACCATCGTGGTTATCAATTCCACTAATGTCAGCCCTTGTTCATTGTTCATTGCGGTTTCCGATTTCATGGGCAATATATGTTTATTTCCGGTTTAAATAATGGTTATTCATGGGCTTGAAAGCAGTGGTTCTCATAAAATCAGTATCTTAACTTAAATAATAGTATAAAGCTGATTTCCTGCCACAGTCATAACTTTTTTGTAATTTACTCAGGTTGTTAGAAGCAAAAATCAGGCCAATATTTAGGTTTACTGTGCTCAGGAAGTAGATTTCAATGTAACCCATTGAAATTTTATCAGATAGGGGTGAACCAAAACTGATGAATTTAAAAGGCTGTTTTCTAAATAACCCATTCGAGTGACAAAATTAAGAAAAAAGGATACGTAAATTGTCAGGAGCATCGTCGATTTAGTGGAATCAGCCCCAATATTAAAACCAGAATTCAGAATAATCTGTTTGTTTTCAACCTATTATCAAACCTACCCATGAGAGCGGCGGTGATTCGGGGATTTTTTCGAATTTGTGTCTATTTTGTATAACTTTTCAGGTGCGGGATG
>QIDN01000197.1 GCA_003229345.1 Nitrospirota bacterium
CAGGAAGTTCCGGCAGGGTGGTTTCTTCTTTTTTCGGTTTCGCGTCATGACCCCCGCCATGAGCCCAAAGCAAACCGGGAGCGATGGCGATGAGTAAGGAGATTAATAGTGTGGATACGAAAGTTTTCATATCAGGATTGCTCCACGAGTTGAGCGAAGGCTGCCATGGCGTCGTCCGTAGCCCAGTCGCGGGGACCGATAGCCTTGTGTACGATGATCCCATGTTTGTTGACGATAAAGGTTTCCGGCACCCCGGTAGTTTTATAATCTTTTTTGGCTACATCGCTTTCAGGGTCCAGCAAAACCGGAAAGGTGAGCTTGTACTCTTCCATGAAAGGCTGAATCAGGCTCTGATCCTTATCGACGCTGATGGTCAGCATCTCCAGACCGCGGTCTTTAAACTGATCATACACTTTTTGCATGGAAGGCATCTCCACTTTGCAGGTGGCGCACCAGGTGGCCCAGAAATTGATGAACACCACTTTGCCGCGGTAGTCCTTGAGGTCGATCTTGCCGCCGGAAAGGGAGGGCAGTTCAAAACCGGGAGCGATGAAGGTCTCCTGCGGATATTCCGTTTGATACGGTTTCAACTCCACTTTGTTAACCGACGCGATTAAAAAAGCAAACAGCGCGGTGAACAGAACTGCGTAGGGGATGAATATATGAGCCGGTTTTTTTTGTAAAACTTGTTCCATGAGAATGATTACAGGCGTCTTGGCCGTTTATAGGGGCGGTAGAATTTTTTATCCACGGCAACCACGATCTTGTCCAAGCTTTGACCCTCCTGGTACAACTGGTAGGCGTAGATGACTTCTTCTATGCAGGTTTCACATTTTGATCCGTGCATGCTGGTGAAACAAGTCAGCAGGCTTTTGTGTCCGTGATCCTTTTTGCAATAGCAGTAACAGAACTGGCTGTCGATGACTTTGGGAATTTCCGCGGCGTATTTATAAGCCAGCGCGGTCTTACCCGTGAACAGAGCGGAACTCAGCACCGGTCGGTTCTCGACCAGTTGACCCATTGCTGGAGCGGGATTGGAAGCCGTGGCGCGTCCCGGCGGTTTGGTATAAACGTACACCCCACCCAGCACCATCAAAATGACCGCGATAAACGCCGAAGCGGTCCGCAAGGTTTTCCCTGCCGAGGCTTTTTTTCCGCCGGATTTCTTTTTCTTGTTGGATTTTCGTTTACCCAATTCAATCTCGCTTGCTCAGGTTGACAGAATTATTATAGCTGTTGTTACGGAGAGCATGCAAGGCCTGCTTTGAGTCACCGTTTGGGCGGGTACCAACGGCTCAGGGTGACGGGCGAAAACCCTATCAGAAATAAAGAAGTGATGGCTATATTTCTAAGGGTGGTGAATCCAACACCTTCGGCCAACCAGCGTCGGGGGGAGGTGAAGGCTTTTTCCTTGAGTAGAACCACCGGGCCCCTTTTTTTTAATCGGCGGAAAAAATCGAGATCCTCACAGATCGGGAGGAGGGGAAATCCCTTGAGTTCATGGAACACATCCCTTCGGATGAAAATGGCTTGGTCGCCGTATACCAGGTTGAGGTAACGGGAGCGCCAATTCGCCCAACGGGAAATCCTTTTGAGAGCGGGCAAGGGCGAATCGATCTGCAGACTGAACGCTCCGCCCAAGTAGGGTCCGCTGGCCATGATTTCAACCATTTTCCGATAGCCCCGGGGGTCCACAGAGCTGTCGGCGTGGAGGAACAGAAGCAGGTCTCCCTTGGCCTCTACGGCGGCGGCGTTCATTTGCGCCGCCCGGCCACGCGGACTCTGGACTACTGTGACCTCGTGACGGCGGGCAATATCGACCGTATCATCCTCGCTCCCACCGTCCCCGATAATAGTTTCAAACGGCTGGTGCTGTTGCAACCGGGTCAGGGTTTCGGAAAGGACAGTCGATTCATTGTAAGTGGGAATGATGACCGATACCTTCAAGGGTAGTTTTATCTGTTCCGAGTTTGTCATTTCCGGATGAGGGGATTTCCGTACTATTTGTGAGGTTGACACACGCACCGCCAGTAAATCACAAAAACCCTGATAATACAATAATATAGGGCTGTGCGGCGGTTTTCCTGGTGCTGATTTTTCACCGGAGCTGAAAGGGTTTAAGAAACCTTTCTTCCATAAAGGTTTTCCGTTTCTGTATTTCGCCGGAAAAATGTTATAAAATTAGTCAAATATTTTGGTGACTTAGATATGCTGGCTCATTTTATCGATTCCAAACCCTTTCAATGCGGGTACTTCAAGGACCGCAAATCTCTCTTCGAGGAGTATCTTTTAGAGGATATTTCCGAAGTGGAGTTTGAGTACCTGCTCGCTCACGGTATGCGGCATTTCGGGGAGTATTATTTTCGTCCCCGGTGCCACAACTGTCACGATTGCGTGCCCATCCGGCTTCGAACCGATGACTATTACATGACCCGCAGCCAGAAGCGCTCTCTTCAAGCCAGTTCGCAGATAGAAATCCGTTTGGGTAAACCGCAATTTTCAGAGGAAAAATTCAAACTGTACCTGGATCATAAAACGCGGTTTGTGTCTCTACAGGATGATGTCGAGGACGAGGAGAATTTTCGCTTGTCTTTTTACGCGAAGACTCGGTTCGGGATGGAGTTCGAATATTTCCTGGACGGAAAATTGATTGGTGTCGCTTTGGCCGACGTCACGCGTAAAACTTTCTCTGCCATTTACACCTTTTACTCGACAGAGTTTCCGCAGTTAAGCCTGGGTACGTTCAGCATCGTCAAGCAGATTCAGTTCTGCCAGAGCCGCGGTATTCAGTATTTTTATATGGGATATTTTATTGCGAAGAACAAGTCACTCAACTACAAGGCTAACTTCCGGCCGAACGAAGTCTATATCAATCACGAATGGCGGCCGTTCCGCAATGCGGAAGGTGACTCCCTGGTTCCGAAAGATGGATTGCAGTGGGTCAATGCCGACTCCCTCGTCAAAGCGACATCCTCCCGCGAGTTTTAAAGCGAGGGAATATTTTCGTTTATTCCCCGATCTCTCTTCGATTAATCGTTTCCCGCACGAGCAAATCCGCAACTTTTTGTTTTCTATTGTGGATCGCCACATCCAGAGGTTTTTCCCCTTTCGCGTTTTTCAGCTCCAGCTTGGCGCCTTTTCGAATCAGGACACTGGCCGCCCCGACATGTCCCCTCTGGGCCGCCAAGTGTAGGAGAGTGCCTTCTGGAGTCTTTTGATTCACGTTTACCCCTTCGTCGACCAGTTCCTGGATTACATGAAAATGGTCGTTGTAGATTGCATAGTAAAGAGGTGTGTTTCCTTTGGCGTCCTTGCGGTTGGGAGTCGCCTTTTTGTCAAGGAGCAATCGGACGATATCGGGGTAACCCTTTTCAGCCGCCATATGGAGCGGAGTTGTGGCGGCCCCGGGTGGACCATGCACCAGGACCTTTTTCTCAAGAAGCACTCTCACCACCTGGGTATGGCCGTCATTCACCGCTCCCACCAAAGGCGAAGGACCAATTTTCGGATTGACACGGGCTCCCTTGTTGACCAACAGCTCTACCATTCTCGGATAATCATTCACGCAGGCCAGGTAAAGAGGAGTCCATTGTTTCTTGTCTCTGGCATCCACCGTAGAGCCTTTCGAGATAAGAAGCCGGGCAGCATCCCTTCGTGCCTCAATAACTGCATAGTGCAGGGGAATGCGACCGTTGTTGTCCTTGCTGTTGACACGGGCTCCTTTAGTGAGCAGTAAATCGATCGTGGGCGTATAGCCGATCTCGGCGGCCAGATGGAGGGGAGTTCGGCCTTCATTGTCTTTGGAGTTTACCCTTGCCCCTCTTTCAATGAGGGTTTGAGCGCCCTCCGTGTACCCGCTTGCTGCAGCGTGGTGCAGGGGGGTTTGACCGCTCTCATCCTTTTGGTTGACGTCTGCGCCTTCATTCAGGTGGCGCCGTACTTCCTTGATATTTTTATAATCGACTGCTTGTTCCAGGGAAGACGCGGTCATCAAGGAACAGGACGAAGCGAGAAAGGCAAAAAGGATCAAAAAAGGTAAGCCGGATCGAACAAGAGAAAATTCTTTCATTGGACTCAAACTCCCTTGAAAGTTTAAAGTTGGCTCAATTTAAAGGATTGGGAAATTATTGTCAATAAAGGTTTGAAAAGGAGAAGTAACGCAGGAGGTCGAATATCTCAGCGGAGACAGGGCCGCTCCAACAATCTGTTGAAAAAGCGGTCTGTCCCCGTGAGTTTCAATTAGTGGAGATGTAATTCTTTTAGTTTCTAATTTTTTTTCGATCGATTGCCGTTTCCGTGATTATATTGGCAACCTTTTTTTGGCCATGGTTGATAGCGACATCCAAAGGCGATTCTCCTTGCGCATTATGAGCATTCAGTACGGCACCCTTTTCAATCAATAGTTCGACCACATCGACATGTCCCTTTTCAGCCGCCAGATGTAACAGGGTAGTACCTAGGATCATTTGGGTGACATCCTCCCCATAGCTGATGAGTAACTTCACCATATCGTAGTGACCATTGTAGGTGGCGTAGTAAATCGGAGATTTTCCCGAACGGTCCTTGATGTAGGGATCGGCTTGAAAATCGAGCAGAACCTCACCGGACCGGGTAAACCCTTTTTCAGCGGCCATATGCATGGGTGTTTTGGCGGCATAGGGTGAGCCCTGGACGGCTGCTTTATGTTTCAGAAGCAACTTAACCACTTCACTGTGGTCATTCCAGACGGCTGCATTCAAAGGTGTGTGTCCGCTTTCGGGGTTGACTTCGGCCCCTTTTTCGATCAACAGCTCTACATATTTTGGCAGGTTGTTCAGGCTGGCCAGGTAAAGTGGGGTCCATTTTTTCTGATCCTTTATATCCACCATCGCACCTTTTAAGGTAAGGATAAAGGCTATGTCATATTCCGCATTGAGTACCGCATAATGCAAAGGACTTCCACCGGCTTTATCCTGACTGTTTAAATCGGCCCCCTTGTCGGTCAGATAGTCCACCATGGTGGGGTGTCCTTCCTGAGTTGCGAGGTGCAGGGGTGTCCGGCCCTGATTGTCTTTGGCGTTTACATTGGCACTTTTTGCAATCAACATCCCCGCCACTCCTTTATATCCGTCCTCGGCGGCGAGGTGCAAAGGAGTTTTGCCTTCCGCGTTTGCTTTGTTAACATTGGCGCCTTGGTCCAAGTGGTTTTGAACCTTCTCGAGGTTTTCGGATCTCACTGCGTTTTCCAGAGTGTCAGCTCGGAACATAGCACAGCCGGAAGCAAATAATCCTAAAAGAATCAGCAGGGCTAAGCCCGGGTGGGTGAGAGATAACTTATACATGGCTTAAGAAGCTCCTTTGTAAATTATTGTATTACAACAAATTACTGGATTGAGGCGGTCTTGTCAATGAAGGTATTGAAAACACTGGGGTTATATAGCTCTATTTTTAACAATGGATGTAAACCCTGGCCTGGTTAATGCTGTTGGAACGGGATCGGGCAGTTTCGTCACCGTGGTCTGCGTCCCGTCCGGCGTGGTGGTGACCACATTGCCGTTGAACAGCTCGGTGGTCACGGTGGCCAGTCCCGATGAGTCGGTATTGGTACGGAGGGTATTGCCTGCGGCATCCTCCTCCACGCGGAAGGTGGAGACCCTCCGCTGGGAACTGGAAACTCTGTCGGCGAAAGAAGGTTTAATTTGCCAACGCGGTTCCAGCAAAATTTCATCCAAGTGTAACTTGGTGGCGGAGACGGTGGTGGAGTCCGCATCCTGCGTGCGCACGGTCTGCAGGAAGCCGTTGTCCGCTCCTCCCGTGTCCCGGTCCAGCAGGCCCAGTGCACTTAAGTGCCGGTGGTGTAGTTGGCATTCGGGTCCGGATCGGTCAGGGCTTTGGGCCGGGTGAAGGCCGTCATCAACCCACCGGCGTCGTAGGCCATCTGGAAGGTTTCGCTG
>QIDN01000125.1 GCA_003229345.1 Nitrospirota bacterium
CCCTCAGCTGTGTGGAAGAATAGCGAGGGAGGCTGGATGTCACACTCTTTTGCTCTCCCACTTTTATCCCCCCTGCGAGATGTCCTCCGTGCTGGAGATCTGCCAACGCGAGTTTTCCGGGGAAATAATTCTGGCCGAAGATTTGACCACTGTTGATTTTTAACGAGATACCCCGTTTCTACCTCCTATGTCAGGCCTCAAAAATGTCATTTACTGACAGAATTTGTCCCTTCCTTTTTACATAATGGTTTCTATAAGATCCTGACAAAAAAAAGGACAGTCTTTCTTGTCTGCAACGTGTTCAAAAGGCGCCTATTACCGCCAGGGATATTGGGGTAGGGAGGTTTCTGATCCGAAATCTTCCGATTTTGGAATGGCAATTGCTTTAATTTAGATTACCAAATGATGAAATAACTAAAAGGCTACTCAATGAAACGAGTTTTAAAATTTAGTTTGCAGGCAACAGTTTTGATGGGTCTCACTCTGCCCACTTCAGCATCGGCAGGGATTCTCAGTCAATTAGAAGCTCAATGCCTGTGTCTCACGGAGCACGCTACTGTGGGGCAGTTCGTCAGTTTGGGTGTCATGTTGACCCTGGTAACGGGAATCATTGTGTTGAAGTGGATTTATCGGGACGAGCTTGATCAAGCGGTCTTGAAAGAAAAGTCAGAAGCTGAGCATTCAGCGATTCAGACTTTGAGGGAATTGAAAATTGGAGCGCGGTTTTCTGATTGGAGTAGTTTTCACCGAGTGGCCGGGCAGAAGTAGAAATCAGTACCTATAAATTTAGCAGCGTAAAGCTATCATCTCCCCCGATCCAGCTATTCGGGGATGCGGAATTCGAGCGCCGCAAATCCCTGAATAGCTGGCTCACCTTTTTTCATCGGCAATTTTCCTGCAACATTGTTAGAGAAGATTGATCCCCTGTATTAGCTTTCCATTTAACTTTGTCTAGAAAACGTACAGTGATAGCTAAATCTTGTCTCAATTTTGTTCCAAATGTGGTGCAAAAAAGCAATGGGTCGCATGGCGGAATACTCAAAAAAAATACCTGGCTTCTTGAGCAATGATAAACTTTTATTTTTCAGTCAGTTAAAATCCTGCTTAGATTTTTGTACGGGATGCCGATGAAATCGGTACATTTTGGAATATATATTGCTTATAAAATAGTGTTGTATCCGAATAGTTTTCTCTGGTTTGCAATGTTTTGCCAAGGACATTGTCCAAGAACGATTTTTCTGATTGGCGAGTTTTCCTCCAAGTAACTTGCCAGATTGGGTGCCGGGGTATGCGTTCAGCAGGCCGCATACTCCGGTTGCCTTTACTAGTAGATATTCTTCTACAAAAAAGTATCCTGCCATATCCCCCCCCTCTGATTGGGTTTTATAGAGAGCCCTTATAAAATCAATCCTCTGAACACAACCCAGAAAATTCACATCCACAAGAGCGGCGTTCATTCGTTACTTTGAATTCACTATCCGCAGAAATAAAGTGACCTTACTTGTTTCTAAATCGACAATTTCTGTCAGTAATCGAATCAAACCTCCCAGGGTTTTACCTCTGTCCAAATATCTCATAAAAGTTACATTTACTCTTGGCCGCTGTGTAATTAAAAAACAAGAGCTTATCCGGCGCATACCTTTACACTAAATGTAACTATATATTTTTCAATGATTTAGGAACGTGGCTTGCTTGTTAACAGCATAGAATCGTTAATGCCTAATTGGGGGAGATGGAGGCAAGTCATGAATGTTTTATGGATAGGATTGAGTATATTTGCTGTTATTTTAACCGGCTTCTTTATCATTATGGGAATCACCAAGGGGGCGTTCTTTTTTCTAAAAGGAAAGAGTGAGGGTCCATTGCGGTCGAGCTGGGTACCAGTGCAGGTTTACTCAGGAGATGATTCTCTGGGGCATCCCGACCTCCAGAAAATCTCCGAGTTGCAGAAAATAAGCGAGTTAAATGAGGGGGCAGAAAATATCTGACAACGGGAGGTATCGTGGGTTTCCGTTGATATTGGAGGGAGGTGCGATCTTCCTCCCTCCTTTAATATCTGTCCGGACTACTCCTCGTTCTTCTTCCGGCTTTGGTAGGCATCGACGATCACCGTCAACAGTTTGAACACCCCGAGAGAGATGAACATACCGAAAACCACCTGCAGTAAAGGCGGGAGCTCCGTGCTATACCAGTTAAAAAATTCTTCCATCATTGATTGGTGGGGGTCATTGGTTCAGTTAAAGGATGCTTGGATGGCTTCGACGGCAGCGGATTGCAGAGTGTCCCAACTCGCTTCGGTTTTTTTAGTGACAGTGATGAAATCCGCCATCAGAAACACGCTGGCCACGCCTTCCAGGGCGAACAGCGCTTTCGCGATCGGCGATTCTTCTGCGGCTTCGGCATTGGCATAGGTTTTATGACCGGACTCAATGGCCGGCTGGTCGATGGTAAATTTCAGGGCGTGCTCGTTGGGGGAGGTGCTCACTTGAACGTTTACGGTCATTCTATTTTCTCCTTACAATTGAATAAAACCATTTCTCACAGGGTTAAAATTTTACAATAAATAATTATTTAAGCCGGACGAAAAATGCCAAACGAGCTGGTATAACCGTGCAAAAATGTGGTTTGTCCTACCGGCCCGATTTCGCCATTGCAGAAAAACCCGCCCAGCGGGATGTTTCCCATCTTGGTTTTGAACATGTCGGAGTCGTGATTGGGTTGTCCGTACAGGTGTTCGCCTCGTCCCAGACAGGAGAACAACAGCGCTCCCTTGGCTTCCCGCCACCCGTCCTTATTCTGGTACCGGGACAGCATCACTTTCAAATCTTCGGACGACATGACCTTGTCCCGTAGATGAAATTGTACCAGTTGTCCTTCTCTCAGCGGTGCGCCAATTGACAAAGAACCTGTTTCCTGATCCACACCCATCAGGTTGCGGATGAGAAAATCTCCCTGGCCCGGGTCTTCTTTCATCGGGTTCATCTCGATTCCCAGAAAAAGAGAGGTTCGCAGTAGTTTGCGGTCGTCTTCGCTCAAGGTATCGACCATTTCCTCCAGTTTTTCCAGTGGCGGTTGACCGTCGACTTCCAACAGTTGGTACTGGTCGCATTTGGTGATGCTCATCGGCTGGCCGATGGGCCGGCAACCCTGGGCCACGATGGTATCCAGTTGAATATTGCCGGAGAGCGCGACCCCGATCAAGCCTTCGTTATAAATCTTGTCTCCCAAGTATAGTGCGTTGCCGCCCTGAGCCTGGGCGCCGCTGGCCAAGCCGCCTACTTTTGCAGAACGGGCATAGGCGAAATCCATCCCCGCCAGAAACTCTTCGGCCCGGAACGAAAACGGGTCCGCCAGTACGATGAAGCTCGGATTCGTCGTCGGGTCCACGCCCAGCCACTCATGCCATACAGAGGGCGCGGTATCCGGGTCGGGCAGATTCATAGTATCCGTCTGAATTGTCTGCAGATCCACCCCCGGCAGGTGCGCCGCCGTCAGACTGAAGGCGGGTTTCTGCTCGATCTCCCTGCCGCCGCCGATAATGCCGCCGCCGGAGCATCCTAACAGCATCCCGACCGGCATGCGGTCCCTCAACAACTGCGGGATCGCCCGGTATTGGGTGCGAAAATGCGGTGATACGAAAATGACGGTCAAGTCGGCATCCCTGCCGGCTAATTGCTGGGTGACGCTTGCCACCGTCTCTTCAACACACGCTTCAATCGTTTCCTGGGTGGATACGCACGAAGCCCACTTCATCCATGTCTCCTGTCATTTAATTTTTGAATCATGTGGGTTAGATGCACTCAACCGGTACCGGATTGACTTAATTCCGCCTTCACGCCCAGAAACTTGAGCGCGGCTTCGGCATTCTCTGTGCCGTTCTTCACGCAATCGGGTATCCCGATGCCCTTGTAAGCCGATCCCGCCAGGTAAAGCCCCTTATAATCAGCCAGTTCCTTTTCGATCTCCGACACCAGTTGGGGATGATGCACCCGATATTGCACGTTACCCTTTTTATATTGAAACACTTCACAAAACAAGGGTTCTTCGTGAACTCCCATGATGTCCCGCAATTCCTCACGCACCTGTTGTTTGATCGTCTCAGTATCCTGCTCGGCCAGATGTTCATTAACCGCCCCGCCGACGAAGGCACGCAGCAGAACGCGGTTGTCCGGCGCGCGGCCGGGAAATTTTGATGACACCCAGGTGCAGGCGGTGATCTTCCGGTTTTCGATGTGCGGCACTACAAACCCGAATCCCCTTAAGGGATGCGCGAAGTGGTTGCGGTCGAATCCCAGCACCACCGCTGCGGTGGAGACGTAGGGAATCTGGTCGAGCCGCGCGGCGATGCCCGGTGCCCAGTCTTCCATCAGCCGTGCCGTTAGGTTGGCCGGGGTGGACAGGATTACCGCATCCGCTTCCAACTCTTCGCCCGATTTCAGCCGGACCCGCCAGCCGTTGCCATTTTTCTGTAACGCATCCACCAGCGCATTGTTGCGGAACTGGATGTCGGGCGACTGCTCGACCAACGTTTCCACAATTTCGCTCAACCCGTTTTTCATGGTCAGGAAAAACGAGAACGGTCTGTAGCCTTTATTAGTCGGGGGAGCGGGCGCGGCGGCACGTTTTCGTTTTTGAGCCAGCATGCCGATGACCAGCGAGCGGTATTTCTTCTCCACCTGCGCGAACATGGGGAAAGTGGCGTTGAGGCTCATCGCTTCCGGGTCGCCGGCGAAGATGCCGGACATCAGCGGTTGCGCCATGCGCTCCAGTGCCTCGGTGCCCAACCGCCGCCGCACGAACGAGGCCAGGCTCTCGTCCGAATTGCCGCGCCGACGCGGCAGAAACAGATCCAATCCCATGCGAATCTTGCCCGGCCAGCTGAACAGCCGGGTAGTGACGAATGGCATGAATTTGGTGGGCACCATCAGGCTCAATCCGTCTGGAATGGTGACCATTTTGCGGTTGAGGTAGACGAACGTTTGCGGGTGGTCGGTCTTCGTGCCCATCAGGTGGCCGTCGATACCGAGCTTCTTGCATAGCTCGATAACCGCTGGTTTCTGCGAAATGAACGAGTCCGGCCCGCGCTCCATGATAAATCCGTCCCGGCGGATCGTGTGGATTTTGCCGCCGAGGCGGTCTGATCCTTCCAGCACGGTGCAGGACACTTGGGCGTTGTTGCTGATTTCTTCCTGAATGCGGTATGCCGCCGCCAGCCCGGCAATGCCGCCACCAATGATAATAACCTTCTTCATGCGCGCATTATGACAGGTTTGAAAGGTGGTATCAAACCGCCAGCGTGACGCTGGACCCAATTTCTCAAGGGGGGGTAGAGTGTCATGCTGAGCCTGTCGGAGGGAACACAGATAATCCCCAAAGTATGTCATTCTGAGGACCAAAGGGACGAAGAATCTATGTTTTGCACTTCTCAACACAGAGGGCACAGAGGACACGGAGAAAACCCTAAGCAGACAGGATGAACAGGATTCCAAAAATCTTCTCTCCCCTCAGGGGGAGAGGATTAAGGTGAGGGGCGGTTGGGATGAGTTATAATAGAGCTATTGATTTTCGGACCAAAAACCTGTTAAATATCCCGTTTCCAACCGATACGCCACCGTAGCTCAGTTGGTAGAGCAACTGATTCGTAATCAGTAGGTCAGCGGTTCGACTCCGCTCGGTGGCTCCATATATATAGTGGGTTACGAGTATTTTCTCTCGCAACCCATTTTTTATTTCCGTGGTTTGCTTTATGCTGGCGGGGATTGCAGCAATCCAATTTTGGGTTTTCAGGATAAAAAAATAAGTCTCATTAACTAAAAATATCCGAAGTGACCGACTACCCAGGAGAAAGTGTAATGGATATCCTTTTCGATCAAATTAAATTTCATGGAATCTACTCAGCACCCCGTTGTTTGAATTGGGCAACAGCCAAATCTCTCTGGCTTCTCTTTTTGTCGTTTTATTGATTCTCGGCGGCTTTTTTATGATTTCCAGAATCATTGAACGAGGGGTGCAAACCGCACTTAAAAATAAAGCCATCGATCCGGGAATCAAAGGATCGATTGAGCGATTTTCGAGGTATTTAACGGTAGCCGTAGGCGCATTCATTGCGCTGGACACCATTGGAATAAGCCTTTCCTCCATAGCGGCTTTGGGTGCGATCCTGATGGTGGGCATCGGTTTTGGATTGCAAAATATAGCGCAAAATTTCATCTCGGGAATCATCATCCTTCTTGAACGGCCGATCAAACAGGGCGACATTGTTTTTGTTGGCGGGGTCTCGGGAAGAGTTCGCGATATTCGGGTTCGGTCAACGGTTATCGAAACAAGAGATGATGTGGCTATTATCGTTCCCAACTCCCAATTCATCGCCGAACAGGTCATCAACGAAAGTTTTTCAGGGAACAAAATTCGGAGAATTCTTAAAGTGGGTGTGGCTTACGGCTCCGAGGTTGAAAAGGTAACGGGAATACTAATGAAAATTGCCAATGAGCATGAACAGATTCTTAAAAACCCCGGCCCCAAGGTCTTGTTTTTGGATTTCGGAGATTCCGCGCTGGATTTTGAATTGCGATTCTGGGCAGCAGAACTTTGGACTACGGACGTTATTCTTTCAGACTTAAGATATGCCATCGACCGCGAGTTCAGAAATGAGAATATAGAAATTCCCTTCCCGCAACGAGACCTTCATATCAGGACCTGCGAACCCCAATTCAGTCTCGCCTACGAGCAACCAGGCTCATAATCAGGCTCATAATTAAAAGTTAACGGGCAAATGTGGCTTTTGAGTAGTCCCCTCTCAACATACCATTAGTCTGAAAAATCAGCAGATGCGTGGAAGTTGTTCTCCGCTGGGCAAATCCAGCACTCGATGGGAACACAGGAAGTTCTCCAGTGTGACTACAGGATGAGTCCCCTCTTTAACATATCCAATCATCCTGGGTGGAGAATCGGGAAAATGTTTTCGCATTATAGAACACGCCTTTTCCGAATCTTGCTCTGGAAGGATGGCCACAAATCGCCCTTCGTTGGCAACATACAACGGGTCCAGTCCAAGAATTTCGCAGGCACCACGGACGTTTTCTTGTACAGCGATGGATTTTTCACGGATGTGAATAGGGGTCTTGGCGGAGTGCGCAATTTCGATCAACGCCGCCGCCAACCCTCCCCGGGTAAGGTCACGCAGGCAATGAAGTTCCACGCCGCATTCGATAAGATCCCTCACCACATCGGCAAGGGGTGCGCAATCGCTTTCAAGCGTCGTCTCGAATTTCAGGCCCTCGCGCACTGCCATGATGGCAATGCCATGCCGGCCGATATCGCCGTTGACCAGAACCACATCACCGGATCGCACCTGGGCAGGGCCAATGTTGATCCCCGGTTTTACCTTTCCGATTCCAGTGGTATTGATGTAAAGCCCATCCCCTGTGCCGGTGTCGATCACTTTGGTGTCTCCGGTCACGATTTGCACGCCGGTCCGTTGTGCCGCCGTCTTCATGGACTGCACCACGTTCCATAAAGTCTCCATGGGGAGTCCCTCTTC
>QIDN01000072.1 GCA_003229345.1 Nitrospirota bacterium
AAACCTGGACGAAGCCAAAGCCATCGCCAAAAAATACGATCTTAAAATTATCGGGGCGCATAGCCATATCGGTTCCGGCGGGGACATGGAACATCTCAGCCGTATCAGCGGCAAGCTGGTCGACTTCGCCAAACAGTTCCCGGATTTGCAAATCGTCAATTTCGGCGGTGGCCTGCCCTATGAATATGATCCGGACAAGCCTCAGGTGGCCCTCAGCGATTACCAACCCATTCTCAAGGAACGCACTCAGGAACTGGAAAAACATTTTGGCCGTCCCATCACCTGTGAAATCGAACCGGGCCGGAGATTCGTCGCCGGGTGCGGTTTTCTGATCGGGGAAGTGCGGTCACTCAACCATACCTTCGATGAAAATAAAAAGCGGCTGGATTATGTGCTGACCAATGTCGGGTTTTGCCACCTGCTGCGGCCCATGGCGTATGGGGCCTACCATCCGATATGGTTTGCCGGGGGCGGACTGGGCAAGGAAACAGACATCATTGTGGCAGGGCCGGTGTGCGAATCCGGTGACGTGTTGACCCAGAAAAATGTGGAGCCGGTACCGCGCCGATTACCCCTTCCCAAGCGCGGGAATTTGATCGTGATCGGGGGTGCGGGAGCCTACGGACACGTCATGTCCTCCAACTACAATTCCCAGCCGTTGATTCCGGAAGTTCTGGTGGAGGGTGACACGATGACCTTGATCCGTCGGCGGCAAACGCTGGAGGACATAATTCGGGAAGAAGAGTAAATAGGAAAGAGTGGGAAGTATATATTAAACCTCCTGCCGTATAAAACGGTCAGGGAGTTTATATTTCAGAAGATTTAAAACCAGGACAGGATGGGTTGGGAATCTTTGATTTCTACCGCCGAATAGTTTCCTGAAAAATGCGCCAAAGGTTCCCAAAGCAATCAAAGCAGGCACCAGCAATTTTTTGCCGATCGCCATCAACCCGGCATAGAAAGCCGCCAGGCCTACTTTCTGCGTGTTGCCTCCGGCAGTAACCGCCACCAGGCTGGCGACGCCGACCGCCGCCATTTGATCCCCTACCGAATAGTCCGCGTACCGGCGGCCTTCATTGAATGTGTGTTGATCCACGAGGAATGCCATGTCATCCATGGACTTCAGGTAATTGTCATAAGAGCTGACCCAGGTGATTTTTTCGTAACCCTTGCGTCCCAGTTTGATGGTAACCGCGTTGACCGTTGCTTCCTCACCGTCTATGACGTCGAACACCCAGGATACGGAATGGTTGTCTTGGTTCAGACGGGGTTTTTGAAGCCAGACGCCGATTCTCAAAGGTGGAATATTGTCTTTGGCTCTTTCCGCATTGATCTTTTTTGCGTTATCGGAAATTTCCTGCATCAAGATATCTGCATCCAAGTCTTCCCAGTTTTCCAGCGAGACATACCCCTCGGGGTAGTAGTTTAAGATCAACTGGACTCCGGTGTTGTGATTGAAGACCAGGGCCTCTGTATTCGGGTCTTCTTCCGTCCCCTGTAGCATATGGTCATAATGACGGGCGGCATCGCCCATCAGCAGGGAGTATCCCTTGGCGAGCTTAAAAGTGCTGTTCGACTGTTCCAGGGAATATGTTTTCAGTTCATATTTCCAAGGCAGACTGATGATGTCCTCGTTGATTGCTATCTGAGTGGCCGAAATGTCTGAGGTCACCGCCTGTGCCACCGAGGCCATGCCCACAATCATCCATACCGCTATCAGGGTATACAAATTTTTCATATTTTAAACCCTCAAGGGAATTTCCAGTCGGGGTTTTCCCCTAAATAGAACTCTGCCAAAGGCTGATAATCAATGCGCCTGACCTCTTCTATATTCGTGGAATTCTTCGGAATTTCAAGCGGAAAATTGATATTTTTATCAATAAAATCAACTAGTTAAGAATTACATGGAAATCTCTGAATGTAACCGGTGGGCGGGGGTATGGCAAAGAAATTGATATAGGCGGGGATGGAGAAAACGATACCCCAACCTAGAATTTCTGTCGGATTGGGGTATCAGCTGCGTCAGAAATGAGCGGCTTTCGGGTGGACGAGGGTTTCGAAATCCTTGTATGCCAGTTTGACGATCTCGGAATGAGTTCCTGCGTTGAACCCGATTTGACCCTGCCGGTCAACAAAAGAGCGGCTCCGGAGGCCATCACACCCAAGGCAGAAACTCTAACTTAACACATGTGGTACAACTATCTAGGGGCAGGTCGTTTTGTTGAACTTTTTAGAATATTCACCCTTAAAGAGGAAATGCTGATTAATGCTATCCAAAAGACATAGAATACAGTTTCCACAACTTGAAGCGCATGACTTGGATCAGAATGAAGTCTATTTTTACTTGATTGGGGAAAAAGGGAGAAAAAGGAAAATCCGTTTTCACGATTACGATAAAATTTACAAAATTCCTGGACTTTATGAGCAAATTTTTTACGACAGACTCAAGTGCAATTCTCCAACCAAAATAGTAGAGATACTCCAGTCCTCGATAAAACAATCAGAAGAAAATATGTCAGAATTGCGTGTTTTAGATCTTGGAGCAGGCAATGGAATATTGGGAGAAGTTCTGTCAAGACACGGTGTTGCGCGCATAATAGGCGCCGATATTATCCCTGACGCACAAAAAGCTATGGATCGGGATAGACCCCATATCTATGATGATTACTACGTCGCCGATTTTTGTTCGTTGAGTGATGAGCAAAGAGAGTCACTCTCGTCTTGGACTTTTAACTGCTTGATAAGCGTTGCGGCACTGGGTTTTGATGATATCCCCGCCAAGGCTTTTGTGGAAGCCTTTAATCTGATTCAACCTAAAGGTTGGGTTGCTTTCAATATAAAAGAATCGTTTTTCAATAGCGCCAAAACCAGCGACTTTTCAGGGTTGATCCACAAACTTATTTATTCAGAATATCTCAGCCTCTATCATTTGGAAAGATATCGACATCGACTTTCCATAGAAGGCGAACCCATTTATTACTTTGCGATTGCTGCTAAAAAGAACAAGGATATTCCTGATGATTGGATTTGCAATCAAGTGGGATTATAAAAAAAACCTTTAAAATTAATGAAACGCGAATCCCCTTTTAAAGCCCTTGAACGCGTCCTTCCCAACTCCCTTTCACCGAGGACAAACCCATGATTGCTTTTGACCAGGTGAGTAAATCTTACGATGGTGTTTCTCGGGTCATCGACAATATTTCTTTTGAAGTGTTGAAAGGGGAAATCCTTGTCTTGCTGGGTTCCTCGGGTTGCGGAAAATCAACGACCCTCAAAATGATCAATCGTTTGATTGATCCGACGAGCGGCACTATCTATCTGAACGGAAAAGATATCCGGAAACAAAATCCCGTGAAGTTGAGACGTTCCATTGGATATGTTTTTCAGGGAATCGGTCTGTTTCCCCACCTGTCCGTCCAGGAGAATGTGTCCATCGTGCCGCGCATGTTGGGTTGGCCGAGCCACCAAATCCATAAAAGGTGTCGGGAGCTTCTTGAACTGGTTCGCCTGCCGCCCGAAAATTATGCGCAACGATTTCCCGATGAACTGTCCGGGGGGCAGCAACAGCGAGTGGCCGTCGCCCGAGCGTTGGCCTCCGATCCGGCTTTCCTGCTGATGGACGAACCTTTTGGGGCGTTGGACGCGATTACCCGGGATTCCCTGCAGCAGGAATTCTTAGACTTGAAACAACGCTTCGCAAAAACGGTTGTATTTGTCACCCACGATATTGTTGAAGCCCTCATCCTGGGAGACCGTATCGCTATTCTCCACGAAGGTCGGTTGGAGCAGGTTGCAACCGGAAAGGAAATTCTGCAACAACCTGCCACTCCGTTTGTCCGGGATTTATTTGCGAAATCCGTCAACCGATTGAAGGCGCTTAAAGACACTTTCTGATGCAGGAGAACCTCTGGATACCATACATGCTTGAACGGATGCCGGAACTGTGGCAACGCCTCGGGGAGCACCTGTTTCTTACGGGAATGTCTACGGTAACGGGGGTGTTGGTGGGCATTCCCTTGGGGATCCTGGCGTTTTACCGGCCGGGATTGCGCGGCCCGCTGTTGGGAGTTGTCAGTATTTTGCAAACCATTCCCAGCCTGGCGATGCTGGTTATTCTTTTAGCCCTGTTTCAGAAAATCGGTGTGGTGCCTGCAATCGTTGCGCTCATTCTCTATGCCTTGCTTCCCATTGTGCGAAATACCCTGGCAGGACTACAGGGGGTGACTCCTGAGACCATCGAAGCCGCCCGTGGAATCGGGATGACCAAATGGCAGCAGATGCGGCTGGTTCGAATCCCCCTGGCGATTCCCGTAATCATGGCAGGTATTCGCACCGCGGCGGTTATGGCGGTGGGGGTTGCAACCCTGGCTGCTTTTATCGGTGCCGGGGGGTTGGGGGAGTTCATTAACCGGGGACTGGCTCTTTCCAACACGCGTCTGATTTATCTGGGAGCAATCCCTGCCGCACTCCTTGCCCTGCTGGTGGATTTTGCGCTGGGTACCGTCGAACGAGCGTTTGATCCCAAACGAAATCGAACCCTGTCTCGCCGGACTCGGTTTGCCCTGAAACTTTCCGCTGTGGTGATACCGCTTGGCCTCTTGGTTCCGGTTGTTATCAGTTTTTTCCCTTCGGCGTACCCCACTTCCGGATCCGCGATTATGGAGGGGCGAACACAGCAGGGAGTCGTCCGCATTGCATCCAAAAATTTCACCGAACAGCACATCCTTGCGGAGATGATGGCCCAGTTGATCGAAACGCGCACCCCCCTTTCCGTGGAACGCAAATTCAATCTGGGCGGAACCATTATTTGTCACCAGGCCCTGGCACGAGGGCAAATTGACTTGTACGCCGAATACACCGGAACGGGACTGATGACTATCTTGAACCTTCCCTTGATGACGGATTCGGCGAAAGTCTATCAACGCGTGGCCGGGGAATATCGGAGCCAATTCAACTTGGTCTGGATGGAACCCTTCGGATTCAATAACACCTATACCCTGACCGTTCGAAAACCGGACGCATTGCGCAATCAATGGAAAACCATTTCCGATTTGGCTCCCATGTCTTCCGGATTGTTAGCTGGGTTTTCCGGAGAGTTTCAGGAACGGCCCGACGGATATCCCGGATTCCAACAGGTCTATGGATTCAAGTTTGGCCGGGTTCACGATCTTGATCCCAGCCTGACGTACCGGGCCATTGCAGAGGGAGCGGTGGACGTGATCGACGGTTTTTCGACGGACGGAAGGATCCCCGCATACAACCTGGTATCGCTGATAGACAATAAGAAATTTTTTCCACCCTATCATGCCGCGCCGGTGGTTCGGCAAGATGCCCTCGACGTTCATCCCGGCTTGAGGGAGGCCCTGGCTCCTTTAGGATCCCTCATCGACAACGGAACCATGATGGGACTGAACTACGAAGTAGATGAAAAAAAACGCGCGGTATCGGAAGTGGTCCGGGAGTTTTTGCGTTCCAAAAAGATTATGTAGGCCAAGCGCTGTAAAATCAGGCTCCAACCACAGAAGAGAATCCCTGCTAACGGGATTTTTTAACCATTAGAAAATATCATTGACCTGTCACCCCAAAAAGTGGTCCAGAGTTTATGTTAAGAGTCGGACCTAAAACCCAGGATGTCCTCCATGGCCCTCTACATCCCTCACAGATGCCCGCCTGAGAGCAACGGGAATTGACTCTCAAAGCAATATCCCTAGGGTATGTCTCCCAAAATGCTACCCGCATTGCTACCCAGAGGCAAAAAGGGGCTAGCCCATTAGCTCTAGCCCCCTGATTTGACTGGTCTGGATGAGAGCATTGAAATCTAAAGCACCTTTGTCAGAAATGGGCGACCGTTGGGTGGACGAGGGTTTCGA
>QIDN01000419.1 GCA_003229345.1 Nitrospirota bacterium
GATTGGCATGGTTGACGGCCAATTTCTTCTTACCCGCTTTCTTAAAAAAAACAACGACCTTCCAGTCGCCTTCGTTGCCCTCGCGATTAACCACCACCCCCGAGCCAAACTTGGGATGCAGAACTTTGGTGCCGACGCAATACTCGCCGTCCTTAAAAGACGCCCTTAGCGTCGATTTCGGCAGAGACATGTCCGGTCGTCTGTCATACGAAGAAGGTGACTGAGTCTCGAACCCGCCCATCGCCATTTCCTTCTGCAGAACTTCTCCGGGTATGGCCGCGAGAAAATCCGAGGGCTGGTAATTGTACGTATTGCCGTAAATCCGCCGACGTCGTGCGTTGGTAATCATCAATCGTGACTTGGCGCGCGTGATGCCCACATAACACAAACGCCGCTCCTCTTCGAACTCTTCGGGGCTGGACATTGAACTGGCGTGCGGCAGTAAACCGTTCTCGACGCCAATCATGCACACGCCTTCAAACTCAAGGCCCTTGCAGGTGTGCAGGGTCATCAGCGGCAGCACGCCCCGGCTGTTATCGAGATTATCGAGGTCCGAAACCAGCGCGGTGGTGTCCAGAAACTCCCGCAGGGAATTTCCCGGATGTGATTCGCTGAATTGCTCGACAGCGGAATACAACTCGTTGAGGTTTTCCAGACGGCTCCGGCTTTCGACGGAATTCTCATCTTCCAGCTTGGCCATGTAACCGGTGCGCGCCAGAATTTCATTCAAAAATTCCTCCGGCGCCCGCTCTTCAAAAATCGATTGCAGATGATCTATCAGCGTGACAAATTGCGCAATTTTCCTGGCTGGGCCGGTGGATACAATTTTCTGCGGTTCCGCCTGTCGCAATCCATCGAGCAGGGACAATCCATTCAGATCGCAATACGCCTCTACTTTATCGAGAGACGACTTACCGATGCCCCGCACCGGCACGTTGACGATGCGCTTCAATGAAACCGAATCGACCGGGTTCAACACCACCCGCATGTACGCGAGGATGTCCTTGACCTCCCTGCGCTCGTAAAACTTGAGTCCGCCCACCACCTGGTAGGGCAGTTCCATCTGGCGCAACTGATCTTCCACCACGCGCGACTGCGCGTTGGTGCGATACAATACCACCATGTCATTGAAGGAATGGCCATCCTCATTTGCCCATTCCTGAAGACGCTCGCACACGGCGCGGGCTTCATCAATTTCATCCTCTGCCCGATAGTAAATAATCTGGTGCCCGGCATCATTTTCCGTCCACAGGGTTTTATCCTTGCGGGCCACGTTCTCCCGGACCACCGCCGCCGCCGCCGTGAGGATGTTCTGGCTCGAACGGTAATTCTGCTCCAGCTTGATCACACGAGTGTTGGCATAATCCTTCTCGAAGTTCAGAATGTTTTCAATATTGGCTCCCCGCCAACGGTAAATACTCTGATCGTCATCCCCCACCACACACACATTCTGGTGACTCTCCGTCAACATCCGCACGAGATTGTACTGGGTCACATTCGTATCCTGAAATTCGTCGACCAGAACATACTGGAAACGGCGGTTGTAATAATCTTTGATGGAGGAATGATTGCGAAGCAAGTGAACGGTCAGCATCAATAGATCATCGAAGTCGAGACCGTTGTTGTCGCGCAAGACCTTCTGATAAACCGGATATACTTCCGCCGCTTTCAGCTGATGGCCGTAGGAGTAATTATCCAGCCGGATATCGCTGGCAAATAAATAATCGTTTTTGAACCCGCTGATGTGACTGAGAATGGCTCGCGGCGGAAACGCCTCTTCATTCACGTTCACTTTTTTCATACATTTTTTGACGAGCGACAATTGATCCTGGCTGTCGTAAATCACAAAATCGTTGCTGTACCCGAGTTCGTGAATATGTTTGCGTAACAGCTTCAGGCAAAACGAATGAAAGGTGCTGACCCAGGGATAGGTCTCACACGCTCCCAGTTTCTGGCGCACACGGTCAAGCATCTCCTTCGCCGCCTTATTGGTGAAGGTGATCGCAAGGATCGACTCCGGTGGCACCTGTTTTCCCCGGATCAAGTAAGCAATGCGATAGGTGATGGCCCGCGTTTTACCGGAACCGGCACCGGCGACCACCAATACCGGACCCTCGGTCTGATGTACCGCTTCTAATTGCTGTGGATTGAGTTCGTCAGAAAACATGTTTCAATAAGAGGTGCATTTTGAATGAATCAACCGCGATGGGGAGCCTTTTCCAGGACCACGGTCATGTTGATTTTCTTTCCTTGGCGAATCAACGCTATCCCAATGGATTTACCTGCCGGAGCGTGAGCGGCTTTGTGCGGAAGTTCCCGCGAGTTGCGAAGGGGTTGACCGTTAAACTCGACGATCACATCGCCTTCCATGATCCCCGCCTTGGCCGCCGGACTGTTCTGCACCACCTGCACGATGTAAGCCCCCTGTGCGTCTTTTAACTTTAATCGCTCCTGGATATCGATGGTGATTTCCTGGATCACCACGCCCAGCCAACTACGGACCACTTTCCCGTTTTCTTTCAGTTCGGGAAGAATCCGCTTCACCAGATCGATTGGCAGGGAAAATCCGAGGCCCTGACCCTGGGCGAGGATCATGCTATTAATGCCCACCACCTCGCCACGGGTATTGATCAGCGGTCCGCCACTGTTACCGGGATTGATGGCCGCGTCGATCTGGATAAAATCATCGAACGGACTTTTACCCAACGAACGTCCTTTGGCGCTGACGATGCCGACCGTCACCGATTGCTCCAATCCAAAAGGACTGCCGATGGCCATCACCCATTCGCCGATTTTCAATCGCTCCGAACTTCCCAGCGGCAGAACCGGCAGGGGTTCCGGCGATTGGATCTGGACCAGCCCCACGTCCGTTATCTTATCGAAACCGATCACCTTACCGCGAAACAGGCGTCCGTTCTTCAGTCCCACTTGCAATTCATCGGAGCCCTCGATCACATGCGCGTTGGTCAGAATATAACCTTCTTTATTAAAGATGAATCCCGATCCTTCACCTTTCTGCCGGAACTGTCCGGAAGGCGGCACACTCGGAGCACGTGGCACATTGCCCCACGGGTAATCACCATACGGTTGTACCGGCACCCGCTCCAAAATCCGGATACTGACCACCGCTGGGCTGAGTTTCTCCGCCAGGTCGCTGAACAGGGACAACCCCAAGTTGCCGTTTACCTGCGGCGCCTTCCCAGGCTTTTCGGTCCATAATGGCCTGGCATCAGCAAATACCAGGGAACCAGTGGCTACCAGACAGATCATGAGTCCTAACAGACCAAACGCCAAAACCTTGGATCGATGAAAATATTTCATAGTATTTCTCCGTGATAAGGACCGGCTGCAGTCCACCCCAGCTTATCATTTCCGGGAGGTGGATCGCCAGCCTAGGTTCGATTTAAATCAGATGCTCCCAGACCACGCCCGCCAGGGCCTCGATAAACAGAGGGGAAGTGTTGAGTGATTCGGTCCGGAACAGCTCAATGTCCCGCTCAGCCGCGTATTGCTTGAAGGCGATGTCGATATCGTACAAAATTTCGATATGGTCGCACACAAAACCGACGGGAACAACGAGCGCCGTTTTGCTGCCAGCCTCAGCGATTTTATCGAGGGTCTCCTCCACGCTCGGCTCCAGCCAAGGCACGGGAATCATGCCCTGGCTCTGGTACGCCTGATGCCAGTGGGCAATATCGACCTGCTGCAAAATCCCCTGCATGGTTTTGCTGTATTCTTCGACATAAGGATCACCGAACATCTCCACCGAATCGGAAGGAATACTATGCACGGTAAAAATGGTATGAATATTTTTCTTGCCCTTGGCCTTTAAATCCACATCAGCGGCCCGGTAGCGTTCCACAAATGCGTCGATCAACAAGGGTTGATTCGGCCAGCTGGTGATAAATCTCACTTCAAGCTTTTTGGGTTGCCAAACCTCCACCGCATCATTAAAAGCTTTTTGATAACGCTCGGTACTCCACCGACTATACTGCGGAGCGAGGCACAACGCCACGATCCGTTCCGCTCCGTCGCTCACCGCCTGGTTCACGGAATCCTTGATAGTAGGGCTCCAGGTCCGCATCCCGACATACACCTTGAACGAACCCTCTCCCTGATTGAGATATTTCTCCAGCGCTTCCGCCTGCGCGGTGGTAATGTCCAACAGAGGAGACCGACCGCCGATTTGCTTGTAACGGCGGGCCACTTCCTGAATCACTGCCGTCGACGAATTGGTGCCGCCGCGAATATTTTTCAGATATCTGGGAATATCCTGGATGCGCAAAGGAGCACCATGCGCCAGTAGAATGACTGCGGTTTTCAACTTCCCGGATGCAGTAGCAGTGCTTGTCATTGGGATTGATACTCGTGAACCATGTCCACCACCGCCTTGACGTGGTCGACCGGCGTGTGTTGCAGGATACCGTGTCCGAGATTAAAAACATGCCCGGGGCGTCCACCAGCCCGGCGCAGGATGTCGTGTACTTTTTCCTTGATCACCGGAATCGGTGCGAACAGGATATTGGGATCGAGGTTGCCCTGGATAGGCGTATCGTAACCGATTTGCTGCCACGCGTCATCCAGGTTAATACGCCAGTCGAAACCCATCGCATCGCCACCCGCTTCACGAATCTGCGGAAGCATGCTGGAAGTGCCGGTGCTGAAATTAATCACCGGAACACCGGCATCTTTCAAGCCGTCGAACACGCGGCGAGTGTGCGGCAGAATATATTTCTGATAGTCGCCGGGACTCAGGCACCCCACCCAGCTGTCGAAAATCTGCAGAGCCTGCGCTCCGGCCTTCACCTGCATTTTGAGATAGTCTACCAGCACGTCAGACACTTTAGTCATCAACTGTGGCCAGATATCCGATTCGTCGTACATCATCAATTTTGTGGTGGTGAAATCCTTCGACTTACCACCCTCCACCATGTAGCTGGCGAGAGTGAACGGCGCGGCGGAAAATCCAACGAGTGGCATCTTGTTCGATATCTCTCCGCGCACCAACTTGATGGCGTCGCCGACATAACCCAACTGCTCCTCGGAGTTCACCGGCTTCAACGCTTCGACATCTTTATGGGTGCGCACCGGACGGGGGATGGACGGCCCGTCGCCTGCCGTAAACTCGAGGCCGGTGCCCATGGGCTCCAACGGCAAAAGGATGTCCGCAAAAATAATGGCGGCATCGACTCCCAATACGTCGAGGGGTTGCAAGGTGACTTCACAGGCCAGCTCCGGGGTTCTGCACAGTTCCAGAAACGAGTGTTTCTCCTTGAGGTCCCGGTACACCTTCATATACCGTCCCGCCTGGCGCATAAACCAGACCGGGGTGCAATCCACCGGTTCGCCCCGGAGGGCCTTCAGAAATCGGAAATCTCCGTTTTTATCCATTCCACCGCCTTGTTGATTAGAATTGAAAGATTTTGATTATAGGCCGGGCAACCGGCCAATATCAAACCGTTTTTATGCGTTCTATTTCAGCGAGAACCCCGGCGTCGGCCTCTCCGGAAAGGTGCTGTTCTAACAGTCGAAGAGCTCCCTGCCCAAGCAGTTCTCCGAGGGCCCAAACCGTATGGGAGCGAATGAGAGGTTCCGGGTCGGAAAGCGCCTGAGTGAGCACCGGAACCGCCTCCATTTGCCCGGAATTGCCCAGCGCCACGGCGACGTTTCTCAGCAGACCCCGGCGTTTGATGCGTTTGACAGGGCTTTTCCGGAACCGTGAGCGGAATCCCTCATCATCCAACTGCATTAACTCGATCAGCCTTTTAACCCCCTCCCGCTCCTGAAAAGCAGGCTCATCGGTCGCCACAGCGTATGAGTTCCACGGGCAGACAATCTGACAATCATCACAACCGTAAATGCGGTTG
>QIDN01000334.1 GCA_003229345.1 Nitrospirota bacterium
CCACCATGCTGGAATCTTTTTCCGGGATCAAAATCGTCCGTGCCTTCGGCTTGGAAACCATTGAAGAGAAAAAACTCGATAAAGACAATCAGGCCTTCCTCGAAAATATGAGAAAAAATGTCAAGTACACTGAATTGACCTCACCCTTGATGGAAGTTCTGGGTATCTTGGGAGGATCAGCCGTTCTCTGGTATGGTGGATCTCAGGTCCTGAGCGGGGAAGTGACCCAGGGAACCTTCTTCGCATTTATTTTGGGGATGTTCATGATGTACGATCCCATGCGGGTTTTGTTCAAGCTCTATACGGACGTTCAAATCGCCTTAGCTGCTGCCGAACGGGTTTATTCCCTTCTTGATGAAGAACCGGAAAAAATGCGGGTCGGAAAAATGAATATGACTGGGTTTCAACATCAGATCGAATACAGAAACGTTTCGTTCAAATACCCGTCGCGGGAGACGATGGTTTTGAAAAACATTAACCTGACAGTGAAAAAATCCGAGGTTCTCGCAATCGTGGGAATGAGTGGCGCCGGGAAAAGTACCATGGCAGACCTTCTGTTTAAATTTTTTATCGTGACCGAAGGAGAGATCCTGATCGACGGGGAAAATATCAATGACTTGAACAGTCATTCCCTGAGAAGCAATATTGCTTTGGTGACCCAGGAAACATTCTTATTCAATGATACCATTTTGGCCAATATCCAGTTTGGCCGTCCCGCCGCCACCCACGAAGAAGTGATAGATGCCGCTAAAGCGGCGCATGTGGATATTTTTGTCCGTAATTTGGATGATAAATACGACACCGTTATCGGCGAGCGGGGTGTCATGCTTTCCGGGGGACAACGGCAGAGAATTGCCATTGCCCGTGCCATTTTGAGAAATGCGCCGATTCTGGTGCTCGACGAGGCCACTTCCGCCCTGGATTCGGAATCCGAAAAGCTGGTTCAGGATGCCCTGCACCGCCTCATGGAGCATCGCACGACGTTCATCATTGCGCACCGGTTATCTACCATTAAAACCGCCGATCGTATTATTGTCATGGAGCAGGGTGAAATTATCGGTTCCGGCGCCCACGAGGAATTGATGGTCGACTGCCCTCAATATCAGAAATATTATGAAATGCAGGTTATGGGGTAAGTTCCCTTTCTTACGCTAACGTATGCGCTTCGAAAATGTCTACATAGAGTCGCTGGGCTATCATTTACCCGAAAATGTTGTGACTTCGGATGATCTGGAACAGCGACTTTCGCCTCTCTACGAGAAACTAAAACTTCCGTTCGGGCGGCTGGAAATGATGAGCGGTATCCGGGAACGCCGGTTTTATGAAAAAGGCGTTTTCCCCAGCCAAGTCAGTTCCCTCGCAGGTGAACACGCCCTGTCCAAAACCAATTTGGACCGCAAGCATATCGGTTGCCTCATCTCCGGTTCGGTGTGCCGCGATTTTCTGGAGCCCGCCACCGCCTCGATCATTCACCACAATTTGAAATTGCCCAACGACTCTTTCGTGTTTGATATTTCCAATGCCTGCCTGGGTGTGCTCAACGGCATGGTGCATGTGGCGAACATGATCGAGATGGGACAGATTCAGGCGGGCTTGATTGTGTCGGGAGAAAACGGCGGCCCGCTGGTCGATACCACGATAGAGACGTTATTGGCCGACCCCAATCCCACTCGCCAAAAAATTAAATCCGCTTTTGCTTCGATGACCATCGGTTCCGCGGCGGTGGCTGTTCTGCTGGTGCACAAGGACCTTTCCAGTAAAGGACATCGGCTGATAGGCGCTGTGGGACGTGCGGAGACGCGCTTCAACGATTTGTGCCAGGGCAATGAGGATATGGGAATGGACGCGGATTCCTCCCCGCTCATGGAAACCGATTCGGAGACGTTGATGAAAGAAGGATGCCAACTGGCGAAGGACACCTGGGATATCACCCAGTCTGAATTCGGTTGGAAGAATCAGGATGTGGATAAGGTGTTTTGCCATCAGGTCGGACATATTCAACGGAAACTGTTGTACGAAACTCTGGGGCTGGATTTGAGGAAGGATTTTTCCACCCTGGAATATCTCGGCAATACCGGGTCGGCCGCCTTACCTGTCACCCTCGCCATCGGTGAAGAACAAGGAGCGCTTCAAAAAGGCGATTCGGTGGCCTTGCTGGGCATCGGCAGTGGGCTCAATTGCCTGATGATGGGACTGGAATGGTAAGCGGTTTTTCGATAGAACCGTTTCGCGACTTGTATCCCTTCGAATCCCGGTTCATTGAGTTGGGTTCCCACCGCTTACACTATCTTGATGAAGGGCAGGGCGAAACCCTACTCATGCTCCACGGCAATCCTACCTGGTCATTTTATTACCGCAACCTGATCAAGGGATTGCGAAGCCAGTTTCGGTGCGTTGTGCCGGACCATATGGGGTGCGGACTGTCCGACAAGCCGCAGGAGTACAACTACACGCTCTCGCAACACATCGATAACCTGGAGAAATTGGTCGATCATCTAAACCTCGATAATATTACGCTGGTAGTGCATGATTGGGGAGGGTCGATTGGGATGGGGCTGGCGGTGCGGCATCCTGAAAAAATCAAACGACTTGTTGTTTTTAACACCGCCGCTTTTCTTACCGACCGCATTCCTTTCAGTATCAACCTGTGCCGAAATTCAATCATTGGTCCGTTGGCGATTCTCAGATTCAACCTGTTTGCCAAGTTGGGAGCAATATGGGCGAGTAAACAGCCTGGACGCATGAGAGGCCGGGTCCGCAAAGGGTATCTGGCGCCTTACAATTCTCCGGAGAATCGCATCGCCAATCTGCGGTTTGTGCAGGATATTCCCATGACGCCGGATATTCCCAGTTACCCGGTGGTCGAGCATATTGAATCGCAGTTGGGATACTTCAGGGACCGTCCAACCCTGATCATTTGGGGCATGCAGGATTTTTGTTTCACGAGGTATTTTCTGGAGCGATGGGAAAAGTATTTTCCGGACGCAGAGGTACACGAAGTGGCGCAGGCGGGCCATTATGTGGTGGAAGACGCGGATGAACAAATCATCCCATGGATGATTCAATTTTTGCGAATAAATACGGTTTAAAAAAATTTTATTTGCCCCTGTACCATCCTACAGGGTTTATGGTTTTATATGAGAATACAGGGTTGGTTTTAATCCCAAGGCTAATCCGTTATCTTCATTAAATTTATTAAAATAGACCTGCTATGAAAGCTTATCAATCGGCCGTATTCGGCGTTCTCGTATTTTTATGTTTCTCCCGCATGGGATTTGCTCTGGCTGAAGAAAAATACCCTTACCCCGAATTCGGGGATGGTCAACCAGGGATCCTGGTTCCATTAGGGCTGGTGGATGGCATTACGGTAAATGATCAGGGTATCTACTTTTCTGACCGATCCAACCACCTGATACGAAAAATCAATCACAAAGGAGTTATGACCACAATTGCCGGGAATGGGATTGCGGATTTTGGAGGAGATGGCGGCCCGGCCTTGGAAGCTTCCTTGAACAACCCCGCCGGTTTGACTTTCGACAAAAAAGGAAATTTATACATTGCTGACCGGAATAATCATCGTATCCGCAAGGTGTCCCCACACGGGATCATTACCACCGTGGCTGGAAATGGAGTTGCTGATTTTGATGGGGATGATGGACCCGCCACCAAAGCCAGTTTGAATTTGCCCTCTGATGTGGCCTGCGACGCCAAAGGCAACCTGTACATTTCCGACCGCTCCAGCCATCGCATTCGCAAAGTGGATTCCCACGGAATCATCACAACGTTTGCCGGTCTTGGTGTGCCTTGGTTTGGCGGAGACCATGATCTCGCGTTGGATGCTTTTTTGAAATTCCCCTTCGGGATTACTTTAGATCAACAGGGTAATTTGTACATTGCCGACAGAGGTAACAATCAAATTCGCAAAGTAGATAACGACGGAATCATCGTAACCGTGACTGGGGATGGTTTATTTGCCTCCCGTGGTGATCAAGGACCTGCTATCCAAGCCAACCTGGCTTACCCAACAGATGTTGTCGTGGATAAAAAAGGCAACCTCTATATAGCTGATAGGAACAACAGCTTGGTCCGCAAAGTCACACCCTTGGGAATCATCTCTACCATCGCCGGAACCGGAAAAACCCATTTTAATGGAGACCAGGGATTAGCAACCCAAACCAATTTGCACTTGCCGTTTGCTTTGGCCTTGTCGCCGGATGAGGAAAATCTCTATATTGTGGACCGCTCACATTTTCGTATTCGTAAATTACATTTCAAGAGCCAACGCATAGAAACCATTGCCGGCAACGGAAAAAACTTAAGCAAGGGAGATCAGGGGTATGCCTTGGGGGCCACACTGGAAAGCCCTTCTGGTTTGATTATGGAGAAGGAAGGAACTCTGTTCGTGGCGGATCAAATGCACAACATAATCCGAAAAATCAATTCGAGTGGTTTCATCACCAATTTCGCCGGAACCGGCAAGCCGGGGAACAGTGGGGATGGCGGACCCGCAAAGGAAGCCACCTTGTATTGGCCTTCCGCAATGACATTGGACTCGAATAATAATGTCTTTATAGTGACGCGATCCGGCAACGGTTGGAAAATCCGAAAAATAGACTCCCAGGGCAACATCACCTGGTTTGCTGGAGACAGCTTGTTGGGCTCTAAAGGGGATGGTGGCCCGGCCCGGGAAGCTTCTTTTTACGCGATTCGTGATATTGCTGTAGACCCGCATGGAAATGTTTTTGTGGCGGATGCATCCAATCCCTTTATCCGGAAAATTGATCTTCAGGGAATCATCACCCGGGTAGCCGAAAAAAACTGGAGCGCTCTGGCAGATGGGAGCATTCGTCCCAATGGCATTGTCCTGGATTCCTCAGGAAACATTTATGTTTCCGATTTGGGGAGCAGTAAAGTTAGAAAAATTATGAAAAAGGGTGAAGTGGTTACCATCGCCGGGAATGGCGATTTTGAAGATACTGGAAATGGAGGGCCGGCTCTGTTGGCGGGTATCCGGTCTCCCGGAGATCTGGCATTTTCCCCTTCCGGTGAGTTGTACATTGCTGAAGAACGGGCCCATTGCATCAGAAAAATCGACAAGGATGGGAATATTCATCAGGTCGCAGGAACAGGAACGATGGGATTCAGTGGGGATGGCGGCCCGGCCACGAAGGCACAATTGAACAGTCCTCACAGTATGGTATTTGATTCCCAGGGCAATTTGTATTTTACGGACCGGGTGAACAACCGTATCCGAAAAATCGATCTCAATGGAATCATCACCACTGTTGCCGGACAGGAACACAAGGGATATTTGCATGATGGCCTGGAGGTTAATTTAATTGTCCATAATTTTCCTTAAATCAATTCAAGCTATGAGAAAAAAATTAACCCTGCTGTTATTTATTTTGTTTTGCAATCTGGTTATAGGGATTTCTTGCGTCTGGGCCTATGATATCAACCCTTCAATTTTTAACGACCTGAAGCAGGGGGGCAAATATTTAAACATGAAACGTAGTGGGGTCTTAGGAGATGAAGGTATCAAAAAACTGGCGAAATCCCGCATGGTTAAGAAAGTGGAAACACTGATCCTGGAGATCCATGACATTACGAATGAAGGAGCAAAGGCGTTGGCCGAATCTAAATTCCTTAAAAAGGTAAAAGTATTCAGCCTAAACCATAATAAGGTCGGCCCCAAAGGCATTCAAGCCATTGCTCTATCTGAAAACTTTAAATCCATTACGTCGTTGAAATTGTGGGGAAACCATATTGGGCCGGAAGGAGTCCGCGCACTCGCGGCGTCCCCATTCATACGCAATTTGGAACAATTGGATCTCTCTCAAAACCAAATTGGTCCGGAGGGCGC
>QIDN01000337.1 GCA_003229345.1 Nitrospirota bacterium
CGGCCCACTCAGGAATACACCGGGCCGGGATTGGAGGAAATGAAATCTTACATTCCTTTGGAGCAACGGTAGGCGGCCCATCGCTTTCCTGGGTCGTGGTGACTGCTAGGCCATGCAAAAGTAGTTTTATATATTATGACAAAAAATAAAATTCGAGGATTTATCGGTGTGAAAAGTAATGACGGCCATGACGCCGCCATACTGGTGATTGCGGACGCGCTGAAGCAGGGCGGCATTGAAGTAATCCTGGGCGGATACGACTTGACCGTCGACAAATTTGTGGACGCCATCATCCAGGAGGGTGTCCATTTTGCCGGTATCAGTTCTTACAACGGGGGCCATGTGCCGTTCTTTAAAGCGGTTCGAGATGCCTTGAAAAAGAAAAACTATCCTTATATCCACCTCATTGGAGGCGGTGGAGCAACCCTCACCCCGGAGGATATTGAGATCCTGGAACAACAGGAGGGCATCGATAAAATTTTTCGGGCCGGTGAAAGGGATTCCGTGCTTCCTTATGTCAACGAGCATTTTGATTTCTCTGTGGTCCCCGAAGAGCCGGAAGCGCTTCTTGAAGGGGTGAAAACCGGGGATGAGTTGGCCCTTTCGAAATTGATTAATTTAGCCGAGGAAAAAGCGCGGCTGGATTCACTCATCGAAGACCATCGGAATACGGTTCATCATGAAGAGAATAAGAATCGAGCAACTTCCCTTCCCGATCAGTCTTATTGGGAAGAGATAGGTGGGGAAAGGGGAATTCTAAAAACAATTGAGCGCTATAAAAAATGTTTATCCACTTTAGATAATCTGGTTCGGGAAAGGCCGTCAAGGGTCTTTGGAATTACCGGGCGCGGCGGTTCCGGGAAAAGTACCATCACGGATGAGTTGATCCTGCGTTTCTTTAAGGATGGCCGCATGGAGAATAAAAAAGTGGCTGTCATTTCCATTGACCCCAGTTCCGCAGGTTCCGGCGGGGCGCTTCTCGCCGATCGTATCGGATACATTTATGCCACCGACAAAAACTGGGTTGATACCCGCAGAATCTTTATCCGAAGTGTGGCCTCACGGGGCTACGGTCAGGGGATTGCCCGCGCTTTGCCGGACATTGTCAAAATTCTTAAAGCCGGGGGTTATGATATTTTCATCGAATCCTATGGCATCGGTCAACCCGACATTGGAGTCACCCGGGTGGCGGACCAATCCATTTTTGTCACCACCCCCGATGTGGGAGGAGCCCAGCAAATTGAAAAGGAAGATATGTTGAATATACCGGGAGTGGTTGTGGTGTTGAACAAAAGCGAGCATCGTGGTTCCCGGCATATCAGCAGTCTGTTGCGGAAAAAAGTTCCCAGCGAACGATTATTTTTAACCACCGCCATTGAACACCGGAACCCCGGAATCAACAGTTTGTATCAATCGTTAACCCAACATTTGAATTAACATGTCTTTGGCAGATATTATCCAGGCAAATGATCAATACCATCGCTGGATTGAGGAGTCGGTGGACCGGGCGAAAAAGGATAAAAAGTATCAAAAAGATTTGGAGCAGGCCTGGCAGGAGAAAATCAGCGCCCTTGAATATCGTTCCTTGCCGACCGAACTGGAGATTCCTCTCATAGCGCTTCCTCATTTTGACCACCCGGCGCAAATAGCGCGGTACTTGGGAGAATGGGGATTCCCCGGGGAATTTCCCTATGGCCTTTCAATATATCCCAAGGCGTTTCTGATTGTCGACAATCAACGGGAGCACGAAGAACCCACGCGGATTTTTGCAGGACTGGGAAGCCCGGAGATGACCCATGAGCGGTTTCGCTACATTGTGAAACAACAGCAATCCAAACGGCTGAGCACCGCGTTTGATACCAACACCCTGCTCGGCAGAAGTGCCGACAATCCCGACTACTTTTTCGATATCGGCGAAGGGGGGGTGTCGGTCACCACTTATCAGGATGTCCTGACTTTGTATGATGGTTTTTTTGAGGACGATGTCAGCATTTCCATGACCATTAACGGGCCCTCGCTATGGATGACCGCGGCTCGATTGCAGGCGGCCCAAGAAAGAGGACAGAATTTGGCCAAAGTCAGAGGGACTTCTCAAACCGACCCGTGCAAGGAAGATGACGCTCAAAATGAACTTTTGTTCCCGCTGGGTCCTTCTATAAAAATAGCGATGGACATGTTCGAATGGTGTTCACTACATGCTCCTTTGTATTACCCCATCAATGTCAGCGGGTATCATATCGAACAAAAGGGAGCCACTCCCATCCAGCAGGCGGCCTTCACTCTGGCCAATGGGTTTGTATACGTCGACGAAGCATTGCAGCGCGGTATGAACATCAATACGATTGGCAAACGACTCCCGTTCTTTTTCACCTCTGGAATGGATTTTGAATACATTGCATTGTTGAGCGCCGTCCGCCGGGTTTGGGCCGTTGCCCTGAGGGATGCTTATGGAGCGGACGATCTCAATGCACAAAAATTGAAGGCACATGTTCAAACATCTGGGCGGAGTTTATATGAAAAGGAAATCCAGAATAATATTTCACGAACAGCATTGGAATTATTCTATGCCCTGTTGAACTATCCCCAGGCGTTACACAGCAATTCGTATGATGAACCAATCACCACCCCGACGGAAGATGCGGTTCGGATTGCGTCGGATACCCAGGCTATTTTGTTCGAGGAGATGGGGGGATTCAAGGATATGATGGCCTACTTGAGCGACAGTTCGGGGCGAAGGGAAGCGTACCATCGGATCATCCACGGGATTTTGGACTATTTCAGGGAAATCGATCAATTGGGCGGAACCCTGCAGGCCAAAGCCGACGGATTCTTCCGCGATGAAATCTCCCAATCCTCGAGTGGGTACGATCAGCAGGTTCATTCCGGGGAACGGCGCATCATTGGTGTGAACCGGTATTCTGAAGGAAGGAAGGAATCCAGGACGGTTTCGCGCGTGGAAGTTTCAGGTGAAGTCAAACGGAAACGAGTAGACGATGTCCGACGATTCAAAGAACAGCGTGATCCAAAAAAAGTTAAAATGGGTATTCAAAAATTACAGGAAGCCGCCTCTAGCGGAGAAAATGTTTTCGAGGTGACGATGGCCATCGTCAAGGAGGTCACCCTGGACGAATGGACCCATGCCTTGCAGGAAGTCTATGGCATGTATCGTAGAAAAATTTAAAATTTTTGCGCCTTAAAGCCTGCTTACTTATATTCATTTTGATGCGGATACCAGCTGCCCCACCATTAGTCAGTTCCCAACAAAGATTCTCAGTTTGATGACCGCATGCTTATTTGACTGGCTCGAAATGCGCGGAAAAATGCCGAAGAAACGGAGGTTGCTTGACGATGCGGTAACCGCGGATGCTTTCACGTCTTTCCCAGATGTTTTTCATGATGTCGACGATATAATCAAAGTGACTTTGTGTGTAAACGCGTCGTGGAAACGTGAGCCGGACCAGTTCAAAAGGCGCGGGAGATTCTTCCCGGGTTTTCGGATCGATATTCCCGAACATAACGCTTCCCAATTCCACGGTACGCACCCCTCCTTCCAGATAAATTTCATTAACCAGGGCAACACCGGGATAATCAAGGGGCGGGATATGCGGTAACAATTGCTGGGCGTCCAGGTATATCGCGTGTCCCCCTACCGGCCGAACCAGAGGATATCTCATTTCCCTGAATTTTTTCTCCATATACTCTACCGTGGCATGACGGTAAATCTGGTATTCCATCTCCAGCGCCTCCAGCAAACCGACGGCAATCACTTCCAGGTCCCTGCCCGCCAGACCGCCGTATGTGGGAAACCCCTCGGTCAGGATCAGCAGGTTTTTAAAATCCTCTGCCAACTGGTCGTCGTTGCAGGCAAAGAACCCACCGATATTGGCCAGTCCGTCCTTTTTAGCGCTCATGATGGTGCCGTCAGCATAAGAAAAAATTTCCCGGGCAATGTCTAAAAGGGACCTCTTACCCTGGCCCTTTTCCCTTTTATGAATGAAGAAGGCATTCTCGGCAAACCGGGCGGAATCGATGATCAGCGGAATATTGTGGGAAGCCAATAAGGCTTTCGTTTCTCTAATATTTTCCAATGAAACCGGCTGGCCGCCGTAAGAATTATTGGTGATGGTTATCATGGCAAAAGGGATTTTTTCCGGACCGGTATCGTCAATCAATCGTTTAAGCTTGGGAATATCCATATTACCTTTAAACGGATGGTCCAAAGCAAAGTTCTTTCCTTCCTCGATCACCAGGTTAACGGCCTGAGCCCCCATCCATTCGATATTAGCCCGCGTGGTATCAAAGTGGCCGTTGTTCGGCACGACATCTCCGGACTTTAAACGGATTTGAGAAAGAATACGCTCTCCCGCTCTCCCTTGATGGATCGGGAAAATATGTTTGAGACCCGTGATTTGATCCACGGTGTCTCTGAAGCGGTACCAGGACCTGCTCCCGGCATAGGTTTCATCGCCCTGCATTAGAGCCCCCCACTGTTTGGTGGACATGGCTCCCGTCCCGCTGTCAGTCAAAAGATCGATGGTGATTTGATCAGACGAAAGCAGAAAAATATTAAAATGCGCCTCGCGAAGCCACTTTTCTCTTTGTTCCTGCGTTGTAATCGCCAGGGGCTCTGTCATTTTTATCCTGAAAGGCTCGATGATAGTTCCCATATGTCCTCCAACACAACGGTTGCTACAAAAATATTTGCGAGGGGTGGAAATCGAACCCGCACGAGTTTTCCCTCACAGGATTTTAAGTAATACTTATAACATTTTCAGCATTTTCCGGAAGGTTCTTAAAAGCTATAGTTTATTTATGGTTCGAGGGGAGCAAGTGTAGATCCCATCCTAGGTTTATAGCCCCTAATCCTCAGGATGACGAGGAGGAAATTATGAGCAGGAAACAGGATCAGCCAGCTTGCAAAAAAACCCGGAGGCCCTCGCCCGAATACCCTCGCGGGAATCTTTATGAATGTTAGCTTTTGTTAGCCATCAGGAAAAGATTTTCGGCCTCCAGAAGGTCAACATTCTTCAACATCCTACGCCCCGGCGATGGCCTCTTTTACCTTACGGTTTGTTAATAACTCGAATCCCTACTTTCCCCTACCCGCCCCCTCCAATCAGGCGGGTTGACCCATTGGCTGAATTGGGGTCTAATTCAGGTTATCAGAACATCTCATATTGGAGGAAGTTATGAGAATGCGGTATCTGGTTGTTTCCTGCCTTTATGTTCTACTTTAAGCACCCGTGCAATCGTACTGGACAATATTGAAAACAGCCTGGAAGTAACCATCTTCAACAGCCGCTGATTGCTGGCGCCTTTCTATCTGGGATTGGTAGTCAGCATCATGTTGCTCTTTGTCAAATTTTCCCAAGAGCTCTACCATTTAACGATCCATGTCACCTCCGCTTCAGAAAGTACCGTGATTATTGGCATTCTGTCCCTGGTCGATATGGCGCTGGTCGGATCGCTGTTGCTGATGATTGTCTTCTCGGGTTATGAAATCTTTGTTTCCAAGATCGATGTGGCCGAACATAAGGACCGGCCCGAATGGATGGGCAAGGTGGACTTTAGCGGCCTCAAATTAAAAGTCATTGGCGCGATCGTCGCGATCTCCGCCATCGACCTGCTGAAAACATTTATGGAAATACCGGATAACCCTACTGAGGGCAATTCCGAAATGTTCCTGTGGAAGGTGACCTTCCACATGGCCTTTGTCCTGAGCGGCGTCTTGTTCGCAGCGATGGACCGCATCTCCGCCGAAACCAAACCGCATTAAGACGCAGCTTCGACCGCGTATGCGTGGCAACCCGCTTCCCGACAACGGTGTTCTCTCTGTGCTGATTGTGGATAACTGGCAGCCCCC
>QIDN01000056.1 GCA_003229345.1 Nitrospirota bacterium
CCCCAATACTTATGATTCTGGTGGTGGTGCCCGCGATAACCGCCCCATCCGAGATAAGGACGGTTAAGATAATATCCTGAATAATTGTAGAGGTAAAGCCGATAGGGGGCATACGAGTAGGCCGATAAACCGGAGTGGCCATCGGAAATTGTAAATCCGAATCCATTTCCACCCAAGTTTACCCGAAGCCCGGATTGGGCCCATGCGCTACCGTTGAGCATTAGAATGAGTAATGCGCCGATGAGACCTACAGTTGCTTTTTTCATGACTGTTTCTCCTTATAATTGTTTGGAGTTTCTTTTACAGCCAAAATCAAATTGTTGTTGAACAGCTGATACCAATATAAATACAATTATATTTATAGTCAAATTTATTTATAATATTTTGCATTAATTTTGTTTAATCTTTCAATCATTTTGTTTATAATGGTTTATGGGAGCCTTATTTTGTGTTTTTCGACTTGGCGTTTCATTTATATGTAAAAGCGGAATTAATATTGACCTTAAGGGTTTTTAAAAGCAGGTGGATATGGATCTTCAATACAACGAGAGCCAGCGCAAAGAATATCTGAATATGATCGACCGCATCGGGGTGGAATGGTTGGAAGTCTTTAGGGGGGATACGACATTCTACCAGGCGGCGTATTGGGATTTATTCACCCGCCTGTGGAAGTCCGGCATTCCGGAACGTAAAACCGATGCGCTCAAGTTCATGGTGGGAATCAAAAGCGCGCAAACGGCAGGCAAGTATATTGAGACGGCCATTAAGAAGAAGTTGATTGTCGAGAAAGGCAACCCGGAAGATGCCCGTTCCCGCCTCCTTGAGTTATCACCGCAAATGAAAGAGCGGCTGGATCTATTTTTCGATCAGGCTGTAGGAAATTTAAAAAATTCCAACCGTATTATCGAATCCAGCCAAACCCCATCCATTGAGGTTTAACCCGCAAGAAAAACATATTCCGGTTCACGCTCCACATGATATTTTTGGGGAATGCAGGATTTATCGGGTTTTTAGAACGTTCGGTCATTACGAGTTGCGTTTCAGCTCGGCAATCATCTGCTCTCGCTCTAGCCGCAGTTTTTCCCGAAATGCCGCCACACCGCCGTGCTTTTTATCGTAATGCGTGCGGATTTTGTCGACGCTAACCACCGTGTCCGCATGCTCCCCCGTCAGGCACCTTCCGTGGTTGTCGCACGCCCAGATCGGGTAATCCTTCTCCACCTGATTGCGTAAATCCTCCGGCAGGTTGGTGTTATGCGGCAGGCTGTTGTAGTTGGCATCGACTCGCTCCTCAATGCGGTCCAACTCCTTCACCAAGTCGTCTATATTCTCGCCGTCCCAGTCGCCGACATGATCGTCGCCGTCCGCCGACATGATGCGATTTTTGAGGGCCGGATCGATCACCACCTTATCCAGCGAAAACCGCCGCCCGTGTTCCTCAGCCATAAGGTCTCCAATAAGAAAAATATGTGAATGATGTGGATACCTTACCGTTCACATACCTTCCATGTCAATCGGATATGAGGTCATTACGGATGAATTCATTTGTTTTTTGCCTTTGCCAGGGATTAAGGCGAAGAACGGGACCCGGTGGAGAAATACACCCAGCCTCCGTATCGTTCTTCGAAAGTGGTTTTCCGGAAGTGATGTTCGACCGATTCCCAGGGGTGGTTGTCGAAATATTCAATGCCCAGTCCCAGCGGCTTTTTTATCTTGAACAGGAGTTTGAACAGCCACGACGGCCATGAATCCGGTTGTTTGGCGTCGAGGATGACCAGCTGGCCGTCGGACGCCAAAGCCTGCACGGTAGATTGGATGACGCGGTCATACTCCGACACGTAACCCATTGCACCGGTGGAAATCACTGCATCGACTTCCCCCGTGAATTGGTACGAAGCGATCTCCGATTGCACCAACTCGACATTGTGCCATCCGGCGCGGTCGCATCGCTCACGGGCGCAGGCCAGCATGCCGACAGTCATATCCACACCAGTCAGGTGTCCTTCAGGACCGATGCGTTCCATAATATGGGGAAAGCTCAACCCGGTGCCGCATCCCAGGTCCACCACGCGGTCGCCCGGTTTCAATTTCAGCAAATCCACCGCATGCCGCCGATACTCCCCGATGCGCAGGCCTACCAGATTATAGGCTCTCATGTGCCAGTCATAGCGCCGGGAAATATTCTGAAAAGTGGATTGTATATCTTGATTGAAGTCGTTCAAAACATCACCGTTTACTATTGAAGATTCATTTTATGATAAACCCACATGACTCAAATGCTTAAACTTATTTCTCATTGACAGGATTGGAGGTGTTGGTTAAGGTTTTCATGAAACGTCGAAAGACGCGAATTTTCAAGTAGCGAGCCTTATCAACTAACCGCAGGACACTCTTATGCATACAGGCCGAACGTATACTCTTATAGAAACGATTGGATGGACCAAACGATATATATTGATATTCATCGTGATTGGTGCGGTGCCGGTTTTGATCCATCAGATTTTGGGATATGAGTGGTTGGTGATTCCCTGGCTCCCGGTCGCTTTAATCGGCACCGCAGTAGCGTTTCTCATCGGGTTCAAAAACAGTGCTTCCTACGACCGGATGTGGGAGGCGCGAAAAATTTGGGGAGAGATTATCAATTTGAGCCGGGCTTGGGCGATCAAAGTAAAAGGCTATATCACTACGGAATTCATGGACGGGGAGCTTCCTGAGGAAGAAATCAAAAGCATACAGAAAAAGATGATCTATAGGCATCTCGCCTGGTTGACGGCCCTCAGGTTTCAACTGCGCACGCCTCGCGATTGGGAAAGTATGGTGAATGTCTGTGCCGATATCCATTACCAGAGAAGCTATGAAATCCAGGAAGTCACCGGCAATCTGGAAGCGGAACTCAGGAATTTTCTGGAAGAGGGCGAATTGAAAAAGATCCTCAGCAAAGATAACCGGGCGACGCATATTGTTGCTTCGCAATCGGAGGAACTGAAGCGGTTGCGGCATTTGAATCTGATTGAAGATTTTCGCCATATTGATATGCAGAACCTGCTCGATAAACTTTATGAGCAACAGGGAAAATCGGAGCGGATCAAAAACTTTCCTTATCCGCGTCAATTCGCCACCATGAATCTTTTCTTCGTATGGATATTTATCAGTTTGATCCCTTTTGGGATGATTCAGGAATTTGAAAAATTAGGACATAATTTTGTATGGGCGACCATCCCTTTTACCGTGCTGGTTTCCTGGGTATTTCATACCATGGAGAGAATCGGCGAAGCGAGCGAGAACCCTTTTGAAGGCGGACCCAATGACGTTCCCATCACCGCCTTGGCCCGCACCATCGAAATCGACCTCCGGGAAATGCTCGACGAAACAGAAATCCCCGCCAAACTGGAACCGAAAAATAACATCCTTCTATAGGGAATAACTCCCCATCAGGGGGGTCTCCCGTGTGCATCGAGACTGCGCTACATCTCCCCGCATAATGGCAGGCTTTTAATGCCGCAGGTGATGGTGATAGGTCTCTCCGGCTCCTTTGGGAATGCGGATGTTGTCCACCAGATCCTTGACTTCCTGCGGGGGTTCAGGGGTCAGGCGGCTGACGGCATACGAAACGATAAAATTGAAAATCATTCCCAGCGTTCCAATGCCCTCCGGTGAAATGCCGAACCACCAGTTTCCGGAATTATTGGCTTCCGGATTGATGAACTTGAAATAAATAATATACCCTGCCGTAAACCCGAGGCCGGTGATCATCCCGGAAATGGCGCCTTCCTTATTCATGGGTTTGGAAAAAATTCCCATTAAAATAGCCGGAAAAAAAGAAGAGGCCGCCAGACCAAACGCAAAGGCCACCACTTGCGCCACAAATCCAGGCGGATAAATCCCGAAGTACCCGGCAACGGTAATGGCCAGCGCCGCGGACATCCGGGCGAACATTAACTCTTGTTTGTCGGTGATCGTGGGCAAGAAAATCTTTTTCATCAGGTCATGGGAAATCGAAGTGGAAATTACCAGAAGAAGACCCGCCGCGGTCGACAATGCCGCCGCCAGAGCCCCCGCCGCGACCAGAGCAATGATCCACGCAGGTAAGCCGGCGATTTCCGGATTGGCCAAAACGATGATGTCGCGATCGATATACAGTTCGTTGCTGTTTTCTGTCAACGGGTTGTTGATCCGTCGCTCTCCGAGGGGTCCGCGCCCCTCGATAAATTGTGGTTTGCCTTTAAATGCGTTTCCCGCAAGGTATTGGATTTTGCCGTCCTTGTTTTTATCCACCCAGGCGATCAAACTGGTGTCCTCCCAGTTTTTAAACCATTGCGGTGTGCTGGCGTAGGGCGCATTTTTTACCGTCTGAATCAGATTCACCCGGGCAAACGAAGCCACTGCCGGAGCCGTGGTATAGAGGATGGCGATAAAGAGCAAGGCGTAACCGGCAGATTTTCGGGCATCCCGCACTTTGGGCACTGTGAAAAATCGAACGATCACATGTGGAAGTCCGGCGGTTCCGACCATCAGGGCGGCGGTTATAAAAAAGACATCGATGGTCGATTTTTTCCCCGACGTGTAAGTACCGAACCCAAGCTCTCTCGACACGTTGTCCAGTTTTTCCAACAGGTATGTCCCCGATCCATCTGCCAGGGTGCTGCCAAAACCAAGTTGAGGCACAGGATTACCTGTCATCATGATCGAAATAAAAATGGCGGGAACCATGAAAGCAAAAATCAGAACGCAATATTGCGCCACTTGGGTGTAGGTAATTCCTTTCATGCCGCCCAGAACCGCATAAAAGAAGACGATGGTCATGCCGATCAGAACGCCGGTGGTGATTTCAACTTCGAGGAAGCGGGAGAATACGATACCGACCCCGCGCATTTGCCCGGCGACGTAGGTGAATGAAACAAAAATGGTGCAAACGACGGCCACCACACGTGCCAGGTCCGAATAATATCGGTCCCCGACAAAATCGGGAACGGTATATTTTCCGAACTTGCGGAGATAGGGAGCAAGCAATAAAGCGAGCAAGACGTATCCGCCGGTCCATCCCATGAGATAGACCGAGCCATCCCGCCCGACAAACGAAATAATTCCCGCCATGGAAATGAACGATGCCGCGGACATCCAATCCGCCGCCGTGGCCATGCCATTGGCCAAAGGCGAAACGCCACCACCGGCCACGTAAAATTCATCCGTGGATCCCGCCCGGGACCAGATCGCTATCCCGAGATAAAGCGCAAACGTGACGCTTACAAAAATAAAGGTTAAAGTCTGGACATCCATTTATATTTCCACTGTCTTATATGTTAATGCTCTATTTTTCTGAGACGGAATCGTCGGACTCGCCGTCCAAATGGTAATAGTCTTCATCCGGGACAAAATCATCCTTGTCCTCGTCCACGTCGTATTTGTGGTCCAGTTTGTTCATCTTGTAGACGTAAACAAAAATAAGAATGACAAAGCAATAAATGGACCCCTGCTGGGCCATCCAAAATCCGAAGTGAAAACCGAAGAACTGGATATTATCCAATGCGTCGGCAAACAGAATTCCCATGCCGTACGAAACGATAAACCAAACCGTCAAAAGCATCAGCACCGTACGAATATTTTCCCGCCAGTAGGCTTTGGCTTTGGAATTGTGTGAATTACTCATAACATTGGACTCAAAATAGTTTGCTTTCTTTCCGGAGGAAGTAAAGGAGCCGTAGTTGAAATATATTTTTTCATGTTGTGATGGATAATCCGTGAGGAGGGCAGGCCCTCTATATAA
>QIDN01000190.1 GCA_003229345.1 Nitrospirota bacterium
CCGGACCAGGTCGCTTATGCGCTATCCAAGGGCTCTTGCGCCAGCCCCATGGTCAAATACATCAGCGAGCGTATGGTGAAAGGCAACCACGAGGACATCTACTTCCTCGCCCGCTGGCGGCACAAGGACGCAGCCTACGCCTTGGAAATGGCGCGGCAGGCCGGATTGCATATGCCGACTTCGGCGGTGGCTGCGGAGCTCTTCGAGCGCGCCTTGTCCGAAGGATGGGGCGATCTCAATTCAAGCGTCGTCATTGATGTTCTGCGGAAGGCGTGATCGCGGCCGGGGCGTGCCCGCCGCGCTATGGCGTAAGAAGGCGTTGGCGGATCAATGTTGAAAGCGCGTTTGCCGATCACCCGCGCTTCACGGAGTGGGCCTTCGCCCAGGCCTCGCCGAGCCGGGTAAGTGTTTCGTCATCCAGCACCTCTTCGGCCAAGGCATAGAGTTTTTCTTCTTCATTTTTGAAGTGTTTGCGGGTGATGTCCAAAGCCTGCCGGACCGCATCGAGCGCTTCGTCGAGGTCCCACGCGTTTTCGATGCGCTCCAATCCGGACCGTATTTGTTCGTGATCGGCACGCATCTCGGCAAACAACTCGTCCGTTTCCACATACGGTTCGAGCGCCGGATAAAGAAGCTTTTCCTCCAGGGCCGCGTGTGATTTTATCTCGGTCGTCAGAACGGTCATGGCGCTTTCGATCTGAGCCACTTCCCCCGCGAAGGAAGCCATTTCCTCGACTTCGTCGAGCAACGCGTTGAACACCGCGTGCTCACCCAGAAGGACGTCGATCAGTTTCATGGCCGGTCTCCCTTGTTCTTATTGCTTATACCGAGGATTCCCAGATAAACTTCACATTCGTTAAAATATTTCCATTTCGTCATCCGGGCAAGAGCGTGAATCGCCGCGATCTCGATGGCTTGACTGCGGTCAAGGTGGATAAACTGGGTTCATGAATTTATATTCCTGTGAAATTCTTCCGCGAGAACAAACGGTGAGGGCGGCGCGATGATGGACGCACGGTATGTGGTGGACTACGCGTCTGACGCGGCTTTCGCCATAGACGACGAGCAGAGAATCGTCGCTTGGAATTACGCCGCGCGGCGGCTTTTGGAGTACACGCGGCGCGAGGTTCTGGGCCGGCACTGTTGGGACGTTCTTCAAGCCGTCTGTGCGGATGGAGAACCGTTGTGCGTTCCCGGTTGTGTGGGTGCCCAGTGTTTCCAACATTCCCGGGCCTTCACCGGCCCTTCGTGCCAGGTGCGCCACAAGGACGGTGCATGGGTCACGTTAAACTTCGAGTCTGTCGTCATGCCGAAGCGTGCCCGGTCTTCGAATGCCGGGCCGGCCTCCGCCGTCGTCTTCCTGCGGGGCGAAAGCGAAAAGAACTATCGCCCGCGGCCAGGACAAAAGCTGCAAATCTTCACCTTCGGCCGCTTCGGCCTGGTCGCGAAAGGGCGCGGACTTGCAATAGAAAAATGGGAACGCAAGCAGGCTGTAGCCCTCCTAAAATTCCTGGTGGCCCACCTAGGCCGTCCCGTTCATCGCGAGACCCTTATCGAATTTTTTTGGCCCGAAATCGACGAGGACCGTGCATGGAAGCGTCTCAAGGTCACGGTACACTTCCTTCGCCAACGATTACGCGCCGCCGGCATCGACGAAAACATCGTCGAAACGGTGGACAAGACCTACGCACTCAGGCGCGACGCGGTGTGGGTGGATTCAGTGACCTTTGAGAGCTGTGTCGTCGATGGCGCGGCGCTGCAGCGTCAGCAACGATGGGGTCAAGCGCTTCACCACTACGAGGAAGCGCAACATCTCTACCGGGGCGACTACATGGAGGAAGACATCTACGCCGATTGGTGCGCCGCGGAGCGCGAACAATTGCACGAGATTTATCTGGAAATGCTGGCCGGGATGGCGGATTGCCATGCCGCAAATGGCCACTACGCCGAAGCGGTGCAGGCTTGCCGGACCGCCCTCGTCCGCGACCCGTGCCGGGAAAGCTTCCACCGTACGCTTATGGAATATCTCGTCCGCCTCGGCAGCGCCGACTGGGCCATGGCTCAGTACCACCGCTGTCACCGCCTTCTCGCAGAGGAGCTTGGAGTGGAGCCGATGCGCGACACACTACGCCTGTACGAGCAAATCGTCGAAAGATACGGAGGGGCCTCGGCCAAAAAACTGGCCGGCCGTCGCGACGAATAACGAGTCCTTGATCCACGCGATCGAAATTCCGGCGCCGGCGCCAGTGGCCTATATCCTCGGATTCCGCCCCTCCCCCGCTGAAATTTTTCATCCCTGAGAGGATGCCCCCGCGCGCCACGCATTGCGCGGCAGCGTAGTCTGCCTGACTTTTCTCCAAATGTTACCAGCCCGTTACCGGCCAATGTTACAAAGAAATTGTGGATAATATTTGGAGTCTCCAATGGGATCGGGCGCGATGGAGAATAAACAAGTTTCGATGTCATTCGTCGCGCGGATTTGGCTTGAAGCTGGAACGAATGGGGATCCGATATGGCGTGGACATGTCCGCCACGTGCAAAGCAATGACGAAGCTTTCTTCCAGGATTTAGGAAGCTTGAACGAATTCCTGGCCCAGGTGAGTGGGGTGACGGGGCCTCAAACTTGAAAGGTTTGCAAATATGATTACCGGGTTTTCAAAAAGATGGCGGGTCCCCGCATTAGGGGTTTTTCTGGCCGTCATTTGGTTGGGACCGATCAAGCATGGTCAGGCTGCGGAAGACGGCCGAGAAATTTTCCAAAATAATTGTGCGGCTTGCCACACCATCGGTAAGGGAAAATTGGTGGGGCCCGATTTGGCGGGCGTAACCTCGCGCAGGGAAGAAAGCTGGCTCAAACGGCAAATCAAAGAGCCCGATAGGCTGATTGCCGAAAAAGACTCGATTGCAATGCAGCTTTTGAAGGAAGCCGACAATGTACCGATGCCGCAACTCGAATTAAGCGATGCGGCAGTCGCGGCGGTAATGGCATTCTTGAAGGGCACCGAACAACAAAAGAATGTCGCCGTCGGCACTCCTCCTCAATACACGCCTACAATAATCATAAGCATATTATTGTTGCTTGGCCTCACCTTTATAGGACTCAGGGCGGGAAACAAGAATGTGGACGTGAGATGATTCCAAAAACCATGGAAACCAAAAAGAAATCAAAAGGGATGTCATGAAAGATAACAGCAACTGGTTTAACGTAAGCGAGGACTCTCGTTCGTGGGAGGAATTTTACAGAAAAAGATGGAGCTACGACTACAGCGTGCGATCGGCTCATGGCGTGAACTGTTCCATGGCTTGCAGTTGGGAAGTCTTCGTAAAAGACGGGCTTATTTGCTGGGAACTTCAAAAAACGGATTATCCGCAGATCGATCCTGATATCCCCAATGTCGAACCCCGGGGCTGCCAGAGAGGCGTTACCGCATCGTGGTATCCTTACAGCCCCTTGAGGCCGAAGTATCCGTACGTACGCAAAGTGCTGTGGGATTTTTATTCCGAAGGCATCAAAGACGGACTGGACCCTGTTGACGCTTATGCAAACGTCGTCGAAGACGAGGAAAAGTCAAAAAAATACAAATCCGCCAGGGGCAAGGCCGGTTGGAAAAGAGTGAGCTGGGACAAAGCGGTTGAACTGGTCGTGGCCGGCCAGATTTACACCATCAAAAAGTATGGCCCCGACCACATGGCCAACTTCTCGCCGATCCCCGCGATGAGCTTGCTCAGTTTTATTTCCGGGCACCGGTATAACAATTTGCTGGGCGGCATATATTGCAGCTACTACGAGTGGTATCACGACCTTCCGCATGTTTCGTCCTCTATGTTCGGCGACCAGACGGAAAACTGCGAAAGCTCCGACTGGTATCTCGGCACCTACTGGGTTGTTGCCGGTTCCAACATAAACATGACCCGCACCGCCGACTGCCATTTCCTTTCCGAAGCAAAATACCGGGGCTCGAAAATAGTTGTGATTTCTCCCAACTATTCGGATGTCACGAAATATGCCGATACATGGGTTCCGCTTGTTCCCGGAAGCGATGGCGCCTACCTGATGGCTTGTATCCACGTCATCCTGAAAGAGTTCTATGTCGACAAGGAAACGCCTTACTTCATCGAGTATGCAAAACAATATACCAACCAGCCCTTCCTCGTCGTTCTGGAGGAAGACGGCGATAAGTATCAGATGGGCCGGTTCCTGCGCGCATCCGATGTCGCGGAATACGCCAACGAGGAAAACGCCGACTGGAAACTGATCATGACCGATGGCGAGGGGAACCTGCACCTCCCCACCGGGTCCCTCGGTTTCAGGTGGGAAAAGGAGCCGACAGGCAACTGGAACCTGCAGCTTAAAAACGCCGTTACCAAGGAGGACTTTGACCCGCTCCTCACCCTTCTCGGAAACGATGACCAAAAGGCAATGGTTTCGTTCAGCGACTTTACCGATACCTTCAGTATCGATTTGGGTAAATCAACCGGGGAAAGCAATAACGCGGTCGAAATTTTGCGCGAAGTCCCGGTCAAAAAGATAAAAACAGCCGACGGCAAGGAACTGCTCGTAACCACCGCCTTCGACCTTTTGATGGCGCAGGCCGGTGTGTCGAGAGGGCTGGGCGGCGATTATCCCAAGGACTACGACGATCCGAAGCCCTATACCCCGGCCTGGCAGGAATCGCAGACCGGCGTCAGCCGGGACCTTGCCATACAGGTGGGACGGGAATTCGCCGACAATGCCGAAAAGACAAAAGGCAAATCCCTGTTCATAACAGGCCCGGGAATCCAGCACTTTTACCACGGCGCTTCCCTGTATTACCGCAATCAGTGCATTATGCTTGCCCTTTGCGGCTGCAACGGGGTCAACGGCGGTAACTTCAACCACTATGTCGGCACCCAGCACACCCGCCTGAATGCCGCGTTCGTCAATATGAGCGGCTGCCTCGATTGGCAGCGGCCGCCCAGGCTAATGAACAGCACCTCTTTGTGGTATTTCCATACCGGCCAGTGGAAATACGACAACATGCCTCTCGACACCCAGTGGGCCACGGGGGCCAAGAAGCTTCCCCAATTCAACCACTCGGCCGACATGAACTCCCTTGCCGTCAGGTTGGGATGGCTGCCGTTCTTCCCTCAAGTCGACAAAAAGAACCCGATGAAGCTTTACAACGAAGCCATCGAAGCAGGGTGCAAAACCGATGATGAGGTAAAAGACTGGGTTGCGGAGAAGTTCAGGGATGGCACGTTGAATTTTGCCATTAATGATGTCGATGCCCCCGAAAACCAACTGAAAATGCTCACCGTCTATCGCGGGAACCTCATCGGAACTTCCATGCGGGGGCATGAATTGGCGCTCAAGCACTTCCTCGGAACAAGCCATAACGTCCAGTGGGACGAGGAGCCGGCAAAAGACCTGATCAATGAAATCGAATGGCATGATGAAGAATCCATCGGCAAGCTGGACTTCCTGGTCAACCTCAACTTCCGCATGGATTCCACCGCCAATTATTCCGATGTCGTTCTGCCGGCCGCCTTCTGGTACGAAAAATACGATGTCACCTTTGGCGACATGCACACATTCGTTCATCCCCTGACGCCGGCGACGGAGCCGCCATGGGAAGCCAAGCACGACTGGGAAGCCTTTAAGCTGATGGCCAAGAAGTTCTCGGAAATGGCGGAGAAGCATTTCCCCGAACCGGTGAAGGATATCGTGTTCAACGCCTTGTGGATGGACAGCCCGGCCCAAATGGCCCAACCCATGG
>QIDN01000472.1 GCA_003229345.1 Nitrospirota bacterium
TGAATTCCTTAAAAGGTGGGATTCCTCCGGCGGTAAGAGTTACCCACCGGTATTGAGGATCATTTTGTTTTACTCCGAATCCACCTAAAAATCAACCGATCACTAAGTTTCAGCGGTATGAGGCCGCTATCAGGAATAACGTGGCGGCTTCATAGGTAGATGGACAGGTAATTCCGTAGCAAACAAAGATTTTAAGAGGGAAGGGAAAGGATGGAAGGATGTCGGATCACTCCATTTCAGCCGCAAGAAAGAGGGATTGGCTGAGGGTTTTAAAAAACTTCTGATACATCTCGGGGTCTTCAACGGCTCTGATATTATATTGCACACTGGCCCGCACCAATAACCGGGTCTTTTCCTTGGGACGTACGGTTATCGTCATACGAGTCAGATCTTTTCGATAATTAAACGGTCCCCAGCTTCTAAAGTTAGTATTGAATATGAGCAGTTTATCCGTTTCATACAGATAATAAGTTGGATGATCCGCCCAAGGGCTGTCATGATTGAACCATTTTTTACCCGATATAATCCCCAACTCCTCATCCAGTACGTCGATATCAAAAAAGAGATCCTGCATGGTCGCCACTGCGGCCCGCAAGATTTTGGTTCGATCGGTAGTATCGAACACCCGGCTCTGGATAGACCGCAGTTTGACCTGGCTGTCTTCCGACATCAGGATCTGGCTGCTGGAACTCCCTTGGATTTCCGCACCCCATTGCATGGCACATCCCTGGAACATCAGACTCACGAGCAGGATCCAGGCAAAACGGCCTAAAGTTTTTTTTGTTAATAACGAGAGTTTCATTTTTCTTCGGCAACTCCAAATTTACGCAACAGGATTCACTCTGGCAATATCTTTCGGATCCGTCTTATCCTCGGGTAATAAACAAGGAACGTTCCACCGCGATGAAAAAGTTCTGGTAAACTTTCGGGTCTTCAATCGGCTTTGTATTGAACAGTGCGTTGACCCGGACCTCGGTCTGCTGTTCCCCCTTGGCCCGTACGACAACGGTTAATTGAACAAATCCATGACCGTTGGGTCCGAACTTGCCGGCGGTGACCAATCCCATGGGGCCATTGGCGCGCTCGACGATAAATCCCAGGTCCTGTAAAGCCGCTACCACGCCTCTCAACACTTTATTCTGATCTTTGGCATCAAAGGCTCGAGTCTGAAAACTCCGTATTTTCATCTGGGCGTCGGTGAGAGACAATAACTCTTTCGGTGGTTTTTGAGCTCCTCCAACACAAGCCGACAAAAGCAAGGCCAAACCTAATATCAATAAACGGATACGGGCGTTCACGTTAATCCTCCCTCAGATTTTATGGGCTTCAAGAAACACACTCTTGGACAGTTTTGTAAAAAACTGCTGGTAAATTTTACCATCGTAAATCATTTCAAGGCTTTGTTGTCCGGGCGGAATATGCTGATTGCCGGTATTGCCATCTCCCTTCCACACCGATCTATGAAAAAGGATGCGAACCGAAAAACGGGATGCGTCGGTCTCCGACCGTCGGGTCACCAGAGTGGCACTGATCTGTTGATGGACATCCACTGGAATAATAACGGGGTTTTGGCCTAAAATGCTCAGTATAAAAATGAAACTTTGCATTATTTCCTGTCCGTATTCCCGGGCACCCCGTTCCTTGGCGGCCCGCAGCATACCCACCTCGGTCGAACTTTCCTCTATCTGAAAACCCAAGTCCTGCAGAACAGCGGCCGAGGCGGACAACAGCTCCTTCTCATCGGGCGTCTCGAACATACGGGTCTGCAATGCCCGGTGCTGGGCGCTTTGTGGAGTCAGTTCAAAAAAAGTCTCCACCTTGGGCATCTGCTGAACACAGCCCGACAACAAGCCGCCGAAAATTAGCAGAAGAAGCCACCGGAATCGATCCGGAGGCTTTCTCATGGAAAGGATTTTAGAATTGGGTGTAGTTGTAAGCAAAGTCTCTCACCTTTTTCTCTTCATCAAACTTAATGATAATCGTCAAGGTTTTTTGAGTACTGGTGCTTTCCGCCTGACGGGTACTGCCTCCCAGGATGATAATACCTCCCCCGAAGGAGTTCCGCGTATCCACACGGTTGGAAGAAACTTTGTCGTAGATCCAGACTTCACGGCGTTTTTCATCGGTGGTCACAATGTTGGGCGACCCCAGAATGGCCGCAACATCGGAGCCGGGCATGCCTATTTTGATCTCGCCCTGAACTTTACCAACCGTCAAATTGGTTGCGCTTCCATCCCGACCGGCATTGGTAGGGTGACTGTAACAACCGGATAAAGTAATGGTGCCGGCCAAGACCATCCACAAAAATTTAGATTTCATAATTCTTCTCCCAATTCAAAAAATTCAACTATTCGATGTTTTATAGAATAACCGGAATTCAAAAAATTGAAACCCTTTTCCATCAGGGGTCTATGGACTTCTCCAAAATCAGGTCTTTGACATCTTCCACTGTCTAATCTTTTATCAAAACTTTATTCCCTCTGCAAATCAACCTGTTTTGCGCCATATTTTAAATAGGTTTCCACCAAATGCTCATGACAGGAAAGGATGATCACCTGCCGGTCCCGGGCAAAATCCCGCAAAATATCCAGAACGTGCTCACGTCGGATATCGTCGAAATTGACGAACACATCGTCCATTACAATGGGTAAAGGCTCGGCCCGGGTTTCATAATCCTCGATCAAGCCGAACCGCATGGACAAATACAACTGCTCCCGGGTGCCCCGGCTGAGCTGCACCGGGCTTATGAATCTCCCGCTCCCCTGAACAATCCGGAACTCATCGCTCTCCAGAGGTTTTTCCACCCCCTGATAATTGCCATCGGTGATTTTGGAAAACATGCGTCCCGCCGCCTGGAATACCTGAGGCTGCCGGGTTTTTTCATACCGCCGCTTGGCTTGATCGAGCATATCCTGCGCCAGCGCCAGCGTCGCCCATTCGCGGGCTCCATTCATCAACTGTTCTTTTTTCGACTCCATTTCATTGTGCAGGCGAACCAGATCCTCCCGCGATGCCAACTGAGTGGCTTCGCCCCGGAATTGTCCAATCTCCTGGTTCACTCGGTTCTGCTCTTCATGAACACGACTCAATCGCGACAACACCTCCTTCAAATCGTGCTCCAATTGTTCGGGATCAGCATCCTCCATGGATTCCAAGAACCTGCGGTACACCTCTCCCAGCCCCACCCGGCTTTGAATTCTTGTTTGAGTTTCCCGAATGGATTTCTCCAGCGCACTTTTTTCCTGTGCTTTATTCCACTGAAGAAGAAAACTCTCCTCACTGTCTACCTTTGCTGACTGAAGCAAATGGTACAACGACTCCTGCTGGCTTTCCAGCGGCGCAACGATTCCTTCAATGCGCCCGGTCTGCTCGTTGATTTGGCCGTCCAGGTCTTTGCATTTTCCAGAATCTTCCCTGGCTTCATCAAAGTGTTTGGACAGTACATCAATGTTGACCAACAAATCTTTCGCCAGATATACCTCACTGACACATTCTGAAAGAGAGGCAACCAATCCCTCTGCTTCTTCTTCCTTTTTTCTCATCCGCTCAATACGTTCATCCAGATTTTGTTTCTGGTGCACCCACTCCTTGACAGCGCGCACACGGATCTGAATCTCCTTGAATAGAGCGATGGATGTCTCCGGGTCGAGCCCTTTATCCTCCACCCATTGCCTCCAGACCTCCTGCTCTGCCTCCAAATCATTTTCCGCTTTTTCCAGTTTGCCCTGCAAAAGATTGTCCAATAGATCTTCCTTTTCGCCCTCCGGACTGCTGAAGGATGCCCAGGCATAAAGGCCGATCCCAACGGCCAACATCAACCCCATAAAAATCCCCAGTTCCATGTTGGCCGAAAACAAAGCAACGCCGGCGCCCAAGGCTCCTATTCCCATCAAAAGCCAGGAGGACAGACGAATACCTTTTGGGAAATCATTCTCCTGGGCATTGTCCATCAGCAATTGTTCTTCATGAAGTTCCAGTTTATTTCTGGCATTCACCAAGTATTGCTCTGAATGAAACAAAGCCTGTTCCCGTTTTTCAACGAACTGCTTTTCGGAATCGATCCATTCCAGGGTCAGCACACGGTCTTCATCCCAATCGCGGTTAATACCATCAATCTCCAAACGAATTTTTTCTTTCAACTGATCCCGTTGCTGCAAGACCTCATGTTTGTCCGCCTGCGCGGACCGAACCACCCCGGTGAGTTGACGCAGTTGCATGATCTCGGTTTCCCGGTCGAGCAGGGGTTGGTTAACAAGTATCGGGTTCCGCCTGAGTTTCAATTGATGGAGCTTGACCTTTTCCTCTTCCAACCGTTGGCTCAAGTCCTCAATTTTAGTTTGGACTTTTTCAAACACCAGCATGCTCTCTTCTTCCATCGCGGGAATCCCAGCCAGTTCATCCTGCCGGGCGATCTTGTCTTTGAGGTCGATAAAATCGGCGAACAATTCACCTCTCACCTCCAGAGTCCGCCGGCGCGATTCCAACTGTTCATTCTCGGCTTCTCCCTTCTCGCGGTCTTGTTCCAACGCCTCGATTTTTTTATTCAACTCATCATACTGGCTCACTTCGTTGAATCGGGCGCGAAGTTCTTCCTCCCGCTTTCTGATCTCGCGGTACACCTTGTCCAAGGCCCGGTCGGATCGCCCTCTCTGTTTAAACAATTCATCCTGTTTATCGCGAATTTCCTTTTCCACTTCGGTCAACGACACCTGCCCCAGGCCCATCCCGGCACCCAGGATTTTATTTTTGATCTCCTCTTCCATGAGTGAATCCAAATCCTGCAATTCCTCCAGCGCGAAGGCGTAAATATTTTTAAATATTTTTCGAGACGCATGCCCGAGAAACGATTCCAGATGGGCCTGGCCCGACCCTTCGCGGTCCGCCGCTCGAACCTTCACCTGACCTTCCAGAGTGCCTCCGGTGCGGGAAATAAAAACCCGCTCGCCGTTGGCCATTTCACACATCAGCGTTCCCGAATGCTCGCCGCCGGCCACCGGCGTGTAAGAGTTCATTCCCTTTCGCTTCTTTTCGAACCCGAATAATACCCAGCGTATGAATTCCAGCAAGGTGGTCTTGCCGAATTCGTTCCTGCCGTAAATCACGTTCAGGCCCTGCGATACCGGAACCACACGGCAGTGCGAAAATTTACCAAAACGCTCTATATGGATTTCTCTAATTTGCATAGTGTCGACTCAGAGCGGAGCGCCTCCGCTCGCAATTTAAAACCTTGGGATGCGAACCAGCGTGACGCTGGACCCAATTTTTTCAAAGCACTCAAGGACCATCGATAGCCATCAACCGTCAGCCAATTGCTTCCCTCGCTAGAGGGTCAGTCACGGTTCACCAGCATATCCAGGGTCAGGTTGCGGGCCTGGAATAAAATCTCCCGCAGTTCGTCATCGGTCAATTCCGAAAGCAGATAACCGCCTTCCCATGATCGGAACAGTGCGGCAAGGGGTTCCCGGCATTCCGGGAGAGTTTCTGAAGTCGTCTGACCGTCGTACAGTGCAATCAAATCCGCGATAAAGTCCTTGCCCTGCTTCAGGGCGTCGATATCGTACGCCCCGCGGGTTTGCAGGCGAAACTCCAGCCACAGACCGGACCTCCGGTCCGAAAAACTTTGGAACACTTCGTCGCGCACACTTTCCAGCGTCCCGCCCTTGCGTAGCAGCGCATGCACTTCCGTCCGTCCGATCAACGTCTGGCGCACCACCAGGCTCCGGCCTTCGGCTTGCTC
>QIDN01000460.1 GCA_003229345.1 Nitrospirota bacterium
AGGAGGCCAAGGGGGATATGGCCTGGGGGTATAATTACATCCGGGGCAAGTCTTATTTGAGCATGAAGGGAGGCATCCAGCACTCCCTCAGCGTCATTCGCGCGGTACGCAACAACAACGATTCGGAGTTGGCCAAAAAATGAGCCTCCGACCTATGGAAATTCTTTGATTATGAGTTCGGAGGATAAAGAAGAAGATACTGTGCCGGAACAAGAAGCGGCGGCTGAAGAAGAGGCCGATCCCAACCTGCAGGAAGTCGAGAAGGACGAAGCGGCCCTCGACAAGCTTGAGAAGGAAGGCGGGGATCTGGCAGAGTTCGATCTGGAGGCGCAGATCGAGGAGTTTCGTGCTGCCCTTGAAGAAGAACCGGACAATTGTATTCATCATTACAATCTGGCCGAAGCCCTGGAAGAGTTGGGGGATCGGGAAGAAGCCAAAATTGAATACGAACATGCTCTCGAATGCGATACGGAACAAGACTTCCATGCTATCATTCACTATGGAATGGGCAATCTGATTTTCCATCAGCTACTATCCGGAATCCAATCCGTAGTGGTGAAGAGTTCCATCGGTTTGCATTCCGCTCACAAGCCGGGCGATTCCATCGTCGATGTTTTCGAAGAAGATTACACGGTTCCGGTCCATCACTTCCAGAAAGCGATGGAATTCCTTCCGCAGTTAAAAGCCGATGAGGAACTGGTGGACTACATCAGTAAGGAAGCACCCGTTCAACTGGCCAATATTTATTACAAATGGGGGTCGGACCTGATCGATAAATCCCGTCAGATCGCCAAGTATGGGGGCGAAATCCAGGATGTTCAAAAAGCCCTGAAGCTGATTAAAAAGACTCTGGAAATAGACCCCAATCATTCCCAGGCTAATTTGATGTCCAAGTACGCCAAGAAAATGCTGGCCGAAGGATGGAAATCGTTTGACGAATACGGATTTGAAGCCAAAGACATCGAAGGCTTGGGGTAAGCTGAACTTAAGTTCAATAAACGTGGAAGCAGGTTATTCATGGCAGATATTAAAAAACTGATTAAAACACACTTGAGTAAAGACGGGCAGGTACTCAACCTCAAAGCAAAATATATTCGTGAAGTCGGCGCGAAAGAATTGGCTCAATGCGAAGAATTGTCCACCTTGCGTGCGTTGGACCTTTCGCAAAACCATATCGGAGATGAGGGAGTCAAGGCAGTTGCCGAGTCGCCCCTCTTTTCCAATTTGAGAACGTTAAACCTGAAGTCCAATTGTATCACCGATGTGGGCGCTGAATTTCTCGCCAATTCCACTACCTTGACCAATCTGAAATCTATCCAGCTAGTGGTCAACGACTTGACGGAGGAGGGGGAGCGGGCTCTGATGAACTCCACCCACTTGATAAATTTGACCACCCTCAAATTTCAGGTCTGAGGAAGGATTTATGAGGGGTTGGGTTGGCCTCATGTAAGTAATTGTTTTTTATAGTATTATAATCCAAAGATTGTGCTAGAATTTATACCTTGACTTGGTAGGCGGGTTTTTATATTTTTCCCTCCATAACGAGACTAGTGGTGGGTCCTCACGAGGGGTTGGCCATGCAGCATGTGTCTAACGTGCGGGTTTTGAATGAGATTTAAAAGTGTTATCCGCATCAAAGGAGAGTTTTTGAGTCCTATCGACTTTTGTATATATAGAATAAAAGTAGTGTTCTTAAATACCACCAATTTGAAAGGGGGAGCACAATGGTAAGAAAATTAATTGCCGTCCTGTCTGTGGCTTTCGTTCTGTTGGCCTTCACATCTTTGGCCACCGCTAATGAGACCATACTGAAGTCAGGGCAAAACGGTGTTTGTGAAAACGCCTCGTGGATCGCCTACAACACCAGTGAAACCAAAGCAACCAATCTGGTGTTCAACGTGGGTCCCATCGCTTATGGTTGGGGAAAAAACGTCACCCGAACCCTTCCTCCGGGAGGTTATCAAGCCAACGCTCTGGCCAGGAAGACGACTTTCAAAAACAAAGGCCCGGGAGACGTGGTTGTGAACTGTCAGCGTCAGCGGCGTGACCGCCATGACTGGAAAATCGACGCGGGTTCCGGTAAAACGTATCAGTCCAATTACCATATGGACCACGTACAGCCTGGCACGTACATCGAGCCGGGTCTGGGTATGCCGGAAGGCACCGAGCGCGGTATTGGCGGAGTTACAGGCGAACGCTCTGAATTGAATCGCTAAGCTTCACTCTTACATTGCATTATTAAAGCCGGAGGGTTTCGACCTTCCGGCTTTTTTTGAACCCAATGTCCGAGGATCTTATCTAAACTTTAAGTGGAAATTTGTAGAGTGGGATTTTAAGAGGCTAATATGGAAGAACGATTTGTAGATAATGGCGACGGAACCGTGACGGACCGGAAAACCAAACTGATGTGGATGCAAGACGATTCCTATAACGTGTTTAAAAGATTTCTGGTCTATGCCGCCGCTAAAAAACTCATGGCCAAAATGAATGAAGAATCCTTCGCCGGACACAGCGACTGGCGATTGCCCGGCAAGGAAGAAGCGCATTCCCTGTATTATCGGGAGAAGGAAAGATCCATCCAGGACAAGTACGAAATGGACCTGTACATTGACCCAGTGTTTACCGAGGGCTGTGGTTATGATACTTGGACCAACAATACCCGGGGTAGAATCACCGCCTACGTGTTTTCGTTTGCCAGCGGCACCGGAGGCCATAAAGAGGTGGACGACACTCTGGATACCAGCGTCCGCCTGGTGCGGGGAACCATGGATGAGGGGTCCAAGGCCAATCTGGGTAAAATTCCGCCTAAAAAAGGCATGATGGTCACTGATCAGCGTTGATTTTCAAGGATTTGGTAAAATTGAACGGTTGGACAGTTTTTCCTTGGTTAGGTATTGAAATATAGCCGGGTGGGTGATACTTTAACAGTAAACTTTCTTAAAATTTAGGGTGTTAGGGGGCCGTCCTGCAAGGGGTAGGGCCGCTCTAAAAAATTCACATGAACCCAAAACGAGAAGTTAGTTTTGGGTTTTGGCAATTTATATGGCAAATTTGGAAAAACTGTTCAATGATAACGGCGACGGTACCATAGCCCAAGTGGACGAGGATTTGATCTGGGCCAAAAAAGATTCCCGACAGGAATTGGGCAAATGGCTCAATTGGGACGAAGCCAATGCCTACCGGGAGGCCTGTAACGAGCAGAATTACATGGGGGCCACCGACTGGCGATTGCCCACGAAAAGCGAAATGCGAGGCCTGCTCAAAGCGGCGGATGCCTATGAGGAGCTGTTCATGAACCTCCCCGCCAAAAAAAAACGTTCCGTTGCCAATTATCAGGCAGGCGGGGAATGGAGTTACTGGACCTCGGAGACGCGGTACGACTCCTACGCCTGGAAATGTTATTTTCCTGTCATCAAAGAAGTGTGTGTGGACCAACAGGTCTCGACTACGGGAACCTCGGTCCGTCTGGTAAGGGACGCTTGAAATCATAACCCGCCGTCCTAACCCGATCGGCGAAAAGGAGAACCATCGTGTCCGAAGAAGAAGTGAAGGATCCATCGGAAGAAAAAGAAACTCCCGGTGAGGAAGCCAAAAAGACCTCGCCGCTTGATGACGATTTCGAAGATGATGCCGGCTTTGACGTCGACGAGTGGATCGGCGATGACGATTGGGAGGAAATCAAGGAAGATGAGCCGGAAGAGGAACCCGATGCTCCTCAGTTTGTAGACAACGGTAATGAGACGATCAGCGATTCCCGATCCAGTCTGATGTGGAAAAAAAGCGACTCCTTTGCCGATTTCGGGTATGGCATCAACTGGTTTGAAGCCAACGATTATATTGAGGAATTGAACGAAAAGAAATTTGCCGGTTTTGACGATTGGCGGCTGGCCGGATTTGAAGAGTCCAAGTCGCTGTTCGCGTTTGCCGTGTCCAACCAGGATAAGGATGGCGCGGAACTCCATATCGATCCCCTGTTTGCACCCGGTGGCGGACACAATACCTGGACGTATGAAGAAAAGCCGGATTATCAGCAATATGCCATGATATTCAGCTACGTTACCGGTAACGATATGTGGCAACACAAGGATAACGAATTTAGCCATATCCGGGCTGTTCGCGATGAGCAGAAAGGGTCTTGGGAACCCGATTGGCGGAGCGAGACCAAAAAATTTGACGGCTAAGGTCGCTTGGGCCTGATAAGAGCCTGAAGAGAGGTGTTGTTGTGAGTCACTACATGATATTTGGCAAAGACGATTGTCCTTACACCACCAAGGCCCGTCAGGATTATAAAAAACAGTGCAAACCTTTTATCTATGTCAATGTGGATAACAATCCGCAGGCTCTTGAAAAAATGCTGGAGTATTCCAACGGGGATTACGTGATTCCGGTAATTGTCAATGTCGATGAAGACAACGTCGAAATCGGTTATACCGATTGAGAGGAGAAGTTACGTTATGGCAGACGAGGAAACCAAACCGGTCGTTCATGATGCACAAACCGACAAACTGGAAGTTGTTGAAGAAGGTCCCAAGCGGTTCGTGTCGCATGGGCCTCAGGTTGTCCATGATACCGAAACGGGAATGTACTGGTTGAAAAAAGATTCCTGGCTGGATCGAGGGAAATATTTCAATTGGCATGAAGCCAAAGAATTCGCCGAAAGAAAGAATGTGCGTAAAATCGGCGGGTTCTCGGACTGGCGCTTACCGACCAACGAAGAGGCGTCCACCCTGTACCATGAAGCGTGGGAAAACACGGGTAAAACCGGCGAAAAACTTCATATCGATTCCCTGTTTCCTGAAGGTTCGTTCAAAATGCAATGGTCTATGGCGGACACCTCCACACGGCGACCTCGGTTCGATTACAATCAGGGACAAATTGTCAGTGCCGATGAATATGCTTTCGGGTCCGTAAGAATTTGCCGAAAAGATCCGGTCAAAACCGTTGGCCGCCGAAGAAATACCTGAGGAAACAAGAACTATGAGCGAAACTAAAGTCAAATCCAGATTTATTGACAACGGTAATGAAACCATCACCGATACCCGAAAAAAAATGATGTGGGCCAAAGACGATACCTGGGTGAAGCTCGGCAAGCTGGTTTCGTGGTGGCAAGGCCAGGAATATATCAAAGAGTTGAACGAAAATAAATTTGCCGGATACTCCGACTGGCGATTTCCGAACAGGCAGGAGGCCCACGAGTTGTATGACCCCGAATTCAGTAATACGGACATGGAGGGGTGCGAAACCCACATCGACCCGATATTTACTTCCGGATGCGGGTACACGACTTGGACCACCGAAACCCGCGGCGCCAAGGCGGCGATGGGTTACGATTTCCGCGCCGATTACGAATACTGGCTGGCCCGTGAAAATGAAGGATTCCCCAGCGGCATCCGTCCCGTCCGCTCCATAGTGGACGCATCAAAATTGCCTCCGGAAGAGCGTTATGTGGTTCACGACAATGGTACCGTCAGCGATCTGGAAACGGGATTGATGTGGAAGCTGGACGATACCTTCCTGGATTTGGACAAGTGGATCAGCTGGTCCGAGGCCAAGGTCCAAATCGGAGTGCTCAGCAAAGAGGAATTTGGCGGTCACAACGACTGGAGAATGCCCACACGCAAAGAGGCGCAATCCATCCACGATCCCAACAACGCTGTAGTCGACGCTTATGGCGATACCCTGTATCTGGTTCCGGTGTTCCCACCCGGTGCCGG